>JAATFC010000089.1 GCA_015655435.1 Chitinophagales bacterium
GTTTTGCAGAAGGAGACGAACTTCGCATGATGTTGATGGGATTGAAACGTTTTACTAAACAAGAACCATTCAATACCAAAGATGCACGCCAACGTATTGCTCAAAAAATCATCGCAGACAACAAATACAATTTTTAAGTTATGAGTAGTAAGAGATACGCTAAGGTTAGCGCGTCTCTTACTACTCATTTTTCATTACACATAACTTATAATTTATGAAAATATTAGTACCAATTAGTCAAGTTCCGGACACGACAGCAAAAATCTCTTTTACGGACAACGACACGGAATTGAATGCAGCCGGAGTTACGTTCATCATCAATCCTTATGATGAATGGTATGCGCTAGTGCGCGCACTGGAATTGAAAGAAGCCGGAAAAGCTGAAAAAGTAACGTTGATACATGTAGGACCTGCAGCGAACGAAGCGACCATCCGTAAAGGATTAGCAATCGGCGCGGACGATGCAGTTCGTATTGATGGGGACGGCGACAGTAGTTTTGTTGCGTCCAATATAGCCGACTATGCAAAAAACAATGCATACGATTTGATTCTTTTAGGTAAGGAAACAATTAGTTTCAATAGTGCTGCGACTGGCGGCTTGATTGCAGGAGATTTGGATTGGGACTATATTCCGTTAGCAACCAAACTAGAGGTTGACGGCAACTCTATAAAGCTCGAACAAGATGCGGACGGTGGCGTAACAGAAATTTCAGCAGCACTTCCTTTAGTCGTTTCGGCGGCGAAAGGTATGGCGGAGCAAAGGATTCCCAATATGCGCGGCATTATGGCAGCACGTACCAAACCCTTGCAGGTAGTAGCTCCTGTAGCTTCCGACAGTTCGATTAAAGTAGTTTCTTTCCAACCGTCTGCCGGACGTCAAGCGTGCGTTATGATTTCGGAAGACAACGTGGAAGAACTAGTAGAACTTTTACATACCAAAGCAAGAGTAATCTAATGATGGTTTTTGATTTAAGTTTTATGTCATCAACTATCAATTCTCAACTATCAATTAAATTAAAATGAGTATAGTCGTCTATATTGAACCACATAAAGGAAAAGTAAAAAAAGCTTCTCTGGAAGCAGTAAGTTATGCAGCTAACATTGCGCAACAAACAGGAACATCCGTCACGGCCGTCACTTTTAATATTCCACAGGATTGCATTTCAGATATTGGTAATGCAGGAGCAGATAAAATCTTAAATGTAGAAGGAGATATTTACAGTAATACATCCTCTATCAAGACTATAGCCAATGCCGTAACAGACGTTGTCAAAGCGGAACAGGCAACAGTTATTGTATTTCCTTTCGACGGTTCCGGACAGGCCGTTGCTCCCTATGTCGCAGCAAAAGAAAAAGCAGGCATAATTGCCGGAGCTTCTGAATTTCCAAAAATCAATGGAGACACTCTTGAAATCAAGAAAAATGTCTATTCCGGAAAAGCTAGTGCAGTCTACGCGATTAATAGTTCGGTAAAAGTTATTTCCGTTTTGCCTAACAGTGTGCCATTGGCAAATGTGGGAAAAACACCTGAAGTCGCTGCATTCCAACCAAGCAAGACAGTTAGTTCATCCGTCAAACTAGACAATTTCAAAATCAACGATGACGTAGCTCACGGAGGAGTACCAATACCGGATGCAGAACTGGTCGTGAGCGGGGGTCGCGGTCTGAAAGGTCCGGAAAATTGGGGATTGGTAGAAGATTTGGCACATGTATTGGGAGCGGCAACTGCATGCTCTCGTCCTGTTGCCGATTCCGATTGGCGTCCACATCACGAACACGTCGGACAAACAGGTTTGGCTATTCGTCCGAACTTGTATATTGCTATTGGTATATCTGGTGCGATACAGCATTTGGCTGGTGTAAACGGTAGTAAAACTATAGTTGTTATCAACAACGACCCAGAAGCTCCTTTTTTCAAAAGTGCAGATTACGGTATAGTCGGGGATGCTTTTAAAATAGTGCCTAAGTTAACGGAAGCACTCAAAAATTTTAAAGCAAAACAATAAAAATAAATACGGATATAGTTGTAGATTTTTCCCAACTATATCCGTATATTTATAGTGCGAGTCAGTAGATAACTATATCAAATAAAAACGAGTATTGCCCCTTTATAGTTGCACTACGAAAAACTAAATAAACAACGATGCCTGCAAAATCCCGACTTTTTGATTTTCTGATGCCGGACTCCATCAACGACCTACCGGAAGAATTGTTACGTTACAAGAAAAATGAAAGTTGGCTACATTACACTCCTCAGAAACTGAAAGAGATGTCTTTTGGTTTGGCTTCGTATTTTGTTCAGAACGGTTATAGCAGTATTGGAAAAAGTCCGGAAGAAAAAGAAAAGATTGGTTTGATTTGCTTTTCCCGCCCCAACTGGCTAGTCGTGGATTTAGCGGCACAACTGACCGGAGCGTTGTTAGTTCCTTTATATCCCAATATATCATCTACCGAAATCATACAGATTTTCAATGAAAGTGAAATCAAGATTTGCTTTTTGGGAGACATGGAGCTCTACGAAAAGATATCGGAAATCAAAGACCAATTGCCTCATCTGAAAGATATATTTGTTTTTGATGGAGCAACTCCGAAGGATGTTTGTTGGACAACAGTTGTACAGCCTTATAGTGCAGAATTGGAAGCAACTATCATGAACCTTGCAGAAGGCGTAAAGACTGAGGATGTCGCAACTATAATATATACATCAGGCACTACAGGAACGCCAAAAGGTGTGATGCTTTCACACAAAAATATTTTGTCCAATATAAATGAGGTAAAAGAAAAAATCTTTCCCGAAATCGGATTTGCTAAAGATGAACTTAAATCCTTAAGTTTTTTGCCATTGAACCATATTTTGGAAAAAATGATTATGTACACTTATTTGTTCAACAATGTGTCCGTTTCATTTGCAGAAAAAATTGACAAGGTCGGCGAAAACCTTTTGGAAGTAAAACCTTATATATTCGTAACAGTTCCTAGACTATTGGAAAAAGTGTACGAAAAGATTTTGCAGAAAGGTCATGAACTTACCGGTTTTAAAAAGAATATATTCTTTTGGGCAATGGGTTTGGCTGCTAAATACGAACTCGATGAAAGCGCTTTTTCTTTTGGATACAAACTCAAACTCAAAATTGCAGACAAACTTGTATTTAGTAAATGGCGTGCAGCCTTGGGAGGAAACGTAAAGGTTATCATAGTGGGCGGCGCAGCTTGCCAGCCTCGATTGATAAGACTTTTTAGCTGTGCTAAAATAGTTATTTTAGAAGGTTATGGTCTGACGGAAACATCTCCCGTTATTGCCGTCAATAGATTCCCAGTTGCCAAAAGAAAAATCGGAACTGTCGGTCTGGTTTTGGACAGTGTCAAGGTCAAGTTTATGGAGGATGGCGAAATCTGTTGTAAAGGCGATAATATCATGGTCGGATACTATAAACGGCCTCAGGAAACGACGGATGTCATGCATGACGGTTGGTTTCAGACCGGAGATATTGGGGAAATGGACGGTCCATTCCTAAAAATAACAGACCGAAAAAAAGAAATCTTCAAAACATCAGGTGGTAAGTTTGTCGTTCCGCAACCTATCGAAAACAAGATGAAGGAAAACTTCATGATAGGTCAGATTGCACTCATTGGCGACCAACAAAAATTTGTTTCCGCATTGATAGTTCCCAATTTTAATTCTCTGAAAGACTGGTGTACTCGACACAATGTCCAATATACCACCAATACGGAAATAGTTAAAAATACTCAAGTCCTCCAGGCATATCAAGATGCTGTCGACAAGTTCAATCCATTGTTTAACCACGTAGAGCAGATTAAGAAATTTACGCTGCTGCCTAATGAATGGACGGTCGACACAGGCGAACTCACTCCTAGCGAAAAAATGAAACGCAAGGTCATCAACAAAAAATACATGTCCGAAATCAATGCCATGTATGGAAATATCGAAGACTAAAAATTCTAAATTAAACACACAATGTCCAACAAACACATATACTACGAAGGTCAGGTCATCTGGTCGATGATTGACATGAACGGTCATCTGAGACATAGTGCCTACGCGGACTTCGCGGCGCAGGCAAGGGTCAATATTTTAGCAAAATTTGGTTTTGCAAAAGAATTGATGAAACTCCATATAGGACCGATTCTATTTAGGGAGGAACTTATTTATTACAAAGAAATCCGTGCCAACGAAAATGTCGAAGTTAGTTGCGAATTGTTGAAATGCCGGGAAGACGTATCCCGCTATTCCTTACAATCCAGCATCTACCGCAAATCAGACGGAATCAAAGCGGCAGAAATAAACGTAGACGGAGCTTGGATGGATTTGCATGCACGGAAATTGGCCATACTTCCCGAAGACATGCAGAAAGCTTTCATGGAAATGCCCAAGGCGCAAGGCTTTAGGACAGAACCGGCTTCTTACTAATCCCAACTATACACTACAGAATGAATCCTTTAGTTAAATATTTTCAAAAGGCAAAATCATCCACTTTTCAAAGATGGAAACTGAATCTGATATTGTGGAGAATGGTACCGTTCAACAGTCCGCACAAAATCAAGATTATTGAAATAGTCGATGATGGTCTGACATTGGAAGCACCTTATATCCGTTCTAATCAGAACCATATCAAAGGCATACACGCTTGTCTGCTTGCAACAATATGCGAATATGCCGTCGGACTGAATCTGATGCTCAACATTTCGCCAAAGGAGTACCGCATCATATTGAAAAGTATCAATATGGTCTACCACTATCAGGCGAAAACGGCTGTTCGGATAAAATGGGGAATTCCCAAAGAAATGCTGGAAAACGAAATCCTCCAACCTCTGAAATCAGAAGGCGTTATTTTCAAGGAGTTTATTGCCGAGGTACATGATTTGAATAACAACCACATCTGTACCGCTACGGTAAACTGGCAACTCAAGGAATGGAAAAACGTAAAAACAAAAACCGCCACATAGTACAACTTCAATTGCATCATGAAAAAATATCTTTAAATTTTTAATTGTAACACCATATGAAACGTTTATTAATTATTTTTCTACTTCTATCTCCCACATTGCTTTTTGCGCAAGGGTATCAACTGAATCTGCAAAGCGTACAACAAACAGGTATGGGCGGCGTTGGTGCTGCCGGTACTCAGGACGCTTCTGCCCTGTACTACAATCCCGGTAGCGCATCGTTCTTAAAAACCAACAGTATTTCTGGCGGTATCTATCCCGTTATCTCTAAAGGAACTTTTACAGACAGGGCTTCCGGCAAGGTCAACAATTCGGACAATCCGTTAGTCACTCCGTTGTATCTTCACGCATTGTTTGGCGACCCGTCCAAACGCTTTAGGTACGGGCTTTCCATTTATACCCCATTCGGTAGTACGATGAAATGGAACAATGACTTTACCGGACATTTTGAAATCACAAAAATCTCATTGCTTTCCGTGGCATTCCAGCCGACTGTGAGTTATAAAGTAACAGACCATTTTGGTATCGGTGCCGGATTTGTCTATGGATATGGACACCTTACATTGGACAAAAACATACCCTTAAATGAGTCAGACGGCAGTTTTGCCAATGCGAAAATAAAGACAAGTGCCAAGAGCTATGGATACAACATCGGTGCTTACTATGAATTTTCAAATAAATTCTCCATGGGGCTTACTTACCGATCCGCATTGAAGATGAAGGCCGATAATGGAAATGCTACTTTTGATGTTCCATCTTCACTCGCCGCACAGTTTCCTAATCAAAAAATCACAGCCAGATTACCTCTTCCGGACAACTGGACTTTGGGGCTGAAATATTCACCAACAAACAAATTGATTATCGAGGCTGACTTCATGACAGCGAATTGGAAACCATACGACACGATCACTATACACTATTCTACTCCAACTGCAAATCTGACGGATACAAAGCTTGTTCGTCTATACAAAAGAGCCTATTCTTATCGTATTGGAGCGCAATATGCCTTCAATGATAAAGTAGTCGGAAGAGTTGGTGTGAGCTATAACAAGTCTCCTATTCCTAACGACTTGGTTAATCCGGATGTTCCAGATGCAGACAGACTCAATCCTTCCATAGGCATTGGATATAAGGTCTCTGACAGATTCAGCCTAGATGCCGCTTTCGTATATGAGCATATTAAAAGGTCTGGCGAGAATAGAATTTCCCATATCAATGGAGATTACAAATTCAACTTATACATCCCAAGTATCGCAGCCACTTACAAATTTTAATCCTACTAAACTTGTCAATAATGAAAAATAAAAATATAGTCTTAAATATAGCAGCCGTGGTCGGATTAGGTTTGTATTCTTGTCGTCCTACGACTAGCGTGCCTACTCCCGTAAAAGGAAGTGCGGATTTCTCCAAATACGTTGCCATTGGTAATTCCATTACATCCGGTTTTGCAGATGCTGCATTGTACTATGATGGACAGATGGTTTCCTATCCAAATCTTCTAGCACAAAAATTTGCGGAAGTTGGAGGTGGAACATTTATACAACCTTTAGTACCACAAAACTCTGTCGGTGTTGGCAGTACAGGAAATTCGAAATTGGTACTTGGTATTGTGAATGGTTCTTTATCTCCTGTGCCAGCAGACACCAAAGGCGGAGATTTAACTATCTGGACTAATAGCGTTGCGACAAGCGGACCTTTCAACAATATGGGAGTACCGGGTGCTAAAGCTATAACAACTGTTTACCCAGGATATGGCAACCCTGCAAATGGTGCAGGAAAATACAATCCATTCTTTACCAGAATGACCACAGCTCCTGCTACTGCATCCATATTGGGTGATGCCGCAGCACAGAAGCCTACATTCTTTAGTATGTTCATAGGTAGCAATGACGTACTAGCCTATGCCCTGACTGGTGGTACATCTGATGCCATCAGCCCTTCATCTGGATCTGCAGGAATTGGATTTGATGCTAGTATTGACGCAATTGTCAATACAATGACAGCTAATGGTGCCAAAGGTGTTATTGCAAATATTCCAGACATTACTTCTATCCCCTACTTCACAACAGTACCATACAATCCAGTACCATTGGACACCGCTACTGCAACAAGTTTGAATACCCAGGTTTTTGGACCAATTATTCAAATTTTAACAGCTGCAGGACAAGGTAGTCGATTACAATTATTGAAAACAACTAATAATCCATTATTGATTAAAGACGAGTCTTTAACTAATCTTTCTACAGCCATAACTACAGCATTGGTAGGTGCTGGTGTGAATGCTCAACAGGCTGGATTATTAGGAATAATATTTGGGCAAGCAAGGCATGCGACATCTGCGGATTTAATTCCTTTACCAACAAGTAGTATCATAGGTACAGCTCCTTCTTCACCCTATGCCGTTAGTCCATTTAATAAATATGGCGTTACTTATCCTTTAGAGGATTCTTATGTTTTACGAGGAAAATTTGGATCACAAACAAGTGAGGTAGACTCTATAACAACAGCAACAGCAGCCTACAATGCAAAGCTAAAAGCAGTTGCCGCAAGTAAAGGTTTGGCATTCGTTGATGTTAATGCTTTTTTGGCACAAGTCAAAACGGGTATTCATTACAACGGAAGGGATATCAGTGCTACGTTTGTGACTGGTGGCGCGTTTTCCTTGGACGGTATCCACCTGACTCCATTGGGTAATGCGATGCTCGCCAACAAATTTATCGATGCTATTAATTCCACATATAGCTCTACACTTAAAGAAATAGATGCGTCAACTTATATTGGCGTGAAATTCCCTTAATTTTTTAATAATCAAAACAAAAAAATGAAAAATTTATTTAAATGTTTTATCGTTACGTTTTTGTTCACTTCCTTTTCACATTTGGTAAAAGCACAGAGTATCGAAGGCTATTGGCTGAATGAGGAAAAAGAAGGTAAAATAGAAATCTTCAAACACACCGACGGAAAATACTACGGAAAACTGGTTTGGTTGAAGGAGCCCAATCGCGACGGGAAACCCAAATTGGACATCAACAACAAAGACGAAAAATTGAGAGACAAACCAGTATTGGGTTTGATCATATTAAAAGGCTTTACCAAAGACGGCGATATATACTCCGATGGAAAAATCTATGACCCGAAGAATGGCAAAACTTATGCCTGTAAAATCACGCCAAAAGACAACAACACCTTAAGTATCCGTGGTTATATTGGCATTTCCCTTATTGGACGTACCACCACTTGGACGAGAACAACCAAGTAATTTTCGCAAACAAATAAGAAAAGAGATTGTCTCGCTATCAAGCACGAGACAATCTCTTCAAATTTTACAAACATAAACTATATTAAAATGGCACTGACTTTCGAACAGGCAGTCGCAGACAGCAAAACGCTTCCTGCCAAACCAAGCAACGATATTCTACTTGAGTTATATAGCCTTTACAAACAAGGAACAGAAGGCGACGCGCCTGAAAAAGGGGACTATAATATGTTTGATTTCGTAGCCAAGGCAAAACACGAAGCTTGGAAAAAATATATTGGAACAAGTTCTGACGATGCCAAAGAAAAATACATAGCATTGGTAGAAAAGCTGAAAGGTTAGGAACCTAACCAGGCATATTGACCAAACGAACTTCGTAAATCGGGCTGAACAGATAAATCAGCCCGGTTTTTATTTCCCTACAAACAAACCGTGTTCTACGTTTTTCCATTTTGACAAAAACGCGTCCCTTCTCGTCTGCAAAAGATGTATTGAACGGCACTTTTTCCACCAAAATATGACCTTCTTTTTGCGGATCATATTTACGCAAAACCCGCATCAGGCTTAATTCTCCACCACAGCTTGCGGCAGGATTCTGGATAGATTTTCTTAATTCTTGTACTATGTCAGGAGGAAATATATTGGACTTGACAAAATCGACCAATAGGGCGGAATAAAACTGTTTCCATTCGTTGCCATGCGGCGATACGCGATGGCCATATTGGTCAAAAGTCAGCAAGTGGGCCAGCTCATGCAAAAGCGTAATCAGGAACGAATATTGGTTCAGGTTGCCGTTCACGCTTATGCGGTGGCTTTCTCCCGCATGAGCGTTGCGGTAATCGCCCAATATACTTTTGCGTGCCTGTGTCACGGTAAGGTGCACCTTATATTGGTTGAGGTAACCCACAACCAGGTCAAAACTTCCTTGCGGAAGAAACTTGTTTAAGGCGCTAAGCGGATGTTCCGTTTTTTTTCGCATTCTTTTTACTCACTAATGAATAAGCTGTCCGCACTTCCAATACGGTGTAGATGACGTACAAGCCCATGCATATAAAAATCGCCGGAGCATTTCTGCTAGGTCCAGCAATGTAAACATAGATAAATGTTGCAGAAACCAATACAAACAACTTCAACAAAAAAGACCCTTGTATGCTACGCACAAACGCATTGGGATTTTTGCTCTGTGCTGCTTTCATATGCATCATATTGCTGACGATGGACATAATGAACAGCAATACGTTGCCCATTTCCAATACATCGTAATCGACGCGGTCGTCGTATTGTTTGTATTTAAAACCCAGAATAACGGTACTTGTCAATACGAAAAACAACAAGAGGTAAAGATAGCTTTGGGGTAATTTGAATTTTTTCATTCGTAAAAATCATTTGTTTAATCTGTCCTTATTTTTTCATCACATCCTTTATCAAAGCGTAAAGCAGGACGAAAATAACCAACAGGGGTAAAATCCAGATGAGAAGTGCACGACTATGGAATATCTTTCCGTCCAAATATTTTCCCAGAAAAATACCAATGGCTATACCGCCAACGAACTGAAATGCCAGCCCTCCGTATTTCTGCAAAAGATACCTGTTGTCGCGTGTTTTTTTCATCTTACCAAATCGCAAAAATAACGGCTAAAATCCTAGTTTTAAAATTAGTATTGGGAAATACTGTTTTTAGAGCTCAATAGGACCTTGTTTTTTTGTTTCTTTTTTATCAAGAAAAAAGAAAGTTAATAAAAAAATAGATTCTTAATCGCTTTGATTGCTTTTTTCCTTGATTCCTCTGACAGACAAACCATCCGTCGGCGTAAGCCTAAAATATTCGATTAAAGAAAGAAGTGACAATACCCCTATAATAAAGAACGCCAGATGAAAATCCTTCAATTCATATTGATTTCCGGTATGATGGATAACGCTTGCAACATGCAATGTAATCGCACCCAACGCAATCCCCATACCCAAAGACATCTGTTGTGCTGTACTGTAAAGCGTGTTGGCATTGCTCATCTTGTCCATTGGGATGTCGGCGTACGCCAAGGTATTCAGACTGCTGAACTGCATGGAGCGGAACATTCCGGAAGTGAACATGACAACAACAATTATCCATAATGGTGTCTGCGGTATCAAAAAACCTGTTGCAATCGTTGACCCAGCCAGTAATATGCCATTGCCAACCAATACGGTTCGAAAATCAAATTTTCGCGTAGTGATAATCGTAGCAGGTTTGATGGCAAGACTTCCGACCATACTCGCCATATAACTCATCCCTGAATGAAAGGCATTTAGCCCAAAACCAATCTGGAAAAGCATCGGGACTAGGAACGGAGCCATTCCAATAACCATTCTGGTCAATGAGCCTGAATAAATCGTAATCGCATAGGTCTTGATACGCAAAACCGAAAAATCAATCAGCGGAAATTTTTTCTTTCTGGATTCGAATACGTTGATGGCTATCAACAGCACACTTCCCAACAACAGACCTCCCGTTTTCAGTAAGGTAGCTTCTCCTCTACTCAGCGTTTCCATTCCGTACATGAACGAGGACAACGCTGTCGCACTCAATGCAAAACCAACGACATCCAACGGTCTGGTAAATTCGCTATGTGTATTAGGAATGTATTTCCATACCAGAAAAAGCCCAACGATGCCCAAGGGAACATTGATGAAAAATATCCAGTGCCAATTCAGATACGTCGTAAACAGTCCACCCAATATAGGTCCGATTATCGGCCCAATAAGTCCAGGCCAAGTGATATAAGCCATCGCGGTAACCAGGTCTTCTTTCTTGGTGTTTTTTAATACGGAAAGCCGTCCGACAGGTACCATCATCGCACCAGCAGTTCCTTGCAATATACGGGCAATGACAAACTGGGTAAGGTTTTGACTAATACCGCACAACATTGACGATACCAAAAAGCCTATCATCGCACCACCAAACACGTTTCGCGTACCATACTTGTCCGCAACCCAACCACTTATAGGAATAAATACCGCCAGCATAATCAGGTATGAGGTGATTCCAGCACTCAGATGTACAGGGTCAGTTTTGAATGAGGCCGCCATCGCAGGAATAGCTGTCGAAATAACCGTGCTATCCAGATTTTCCATTAAAAAAGCCCCGCCAACAATCAATGAAATCGTCAAAGCCCTTTTTTCCATCGTACAAAATTCCGCTTTTTTTAAGAAAATAACATGTTTAAATGAGCTAACGGATAAAGTTGCTTTTCTAAAAATTAGGCAGCAATCAATTGATGTGTTAATTTGCTTAAAATTGAAAAAATAAATTCGTAAGACACTATGAGAAACAGTTTTTTAGCACTTGCAATGCTTTTTACATTGGCGGCCTGCCACAATCAAGAACGCGAAAAGAAAGTGGAAAGAAATGATCAGCCGGATATTTACAATGTTACGGAGGATGATACTGCGATGAACAATGCAATTGCCTATGCACAAAAAACATTACCCGAATTCGACAAAGCCTTGTCTAGCGGCGACACTGCATATTCCACTTTTACGTTGAAGATGCGCTTTCCTACCAAAGACAATAGTGGCGAACACATGTGGATAGCCAATATCAAAAAGAAAAACGGGGAATATTTTGGCATCCTCAACAATCAACCGGAATATACCGATGCCGTGAAAATGGGCGACTCTATAACCGTTCCCTTGAAGGATATTTCCGACTGGATGTTTATGGAAGGACGCAAACTGCACGGTGGCTACACAATACGCGTATTGAGAAACAGAATGTCCGATTCGGAAAAGAAACAATTTGACCAGGAACAGGGAATGATTATTGAATAAGACCATGGCAAAACCTTATTACGCTATACTTCTCACGCTATTCATATTTTCTTGTAAACAGGAAAAGAAGTTTTATCATGGAAAAGTTTTGGACGAAAACAATCAGC
This sequence comes from Chitinophagales bacterium, assembly GCA_015655435.1. Taxonomy (GTDB): domain Bacteria; phylum Bacteroidota; class Bacteroidia; order Chitinophagales; family Chitinophagaceae; genus Rhizosphaericola. The sequence goes on from JAATFC010000089.1 coordinate 12,136, forward strand.
CCATGTCAGCCGTGATTGTCAAGGAACTTGATGGCAAGGATTCTGTCCTTACCATGGATGATGGCTATTTTCAATTGGCAAAAAAGCCAGATCGTATTGATGACTTAGTTTTTCGAAAAGATGGATTTCAGACGGACACGATACCCTCGGTTAGTTCACATGCGGGAGAGCAGCTTTTTTACATGTTCCTTCAGGATTCCCCTTCTCTAGTTGTCATGCGACCGCTGTCAAATACAAATAAAAGTGATATAAAAAAAGACATTAGCAGCAATGCGGATAAAATATTCAAAGACACATTCCAATACATTGGCGTCGGAGAAAACGAGGACAATACGTACTTGATGTTTTTGGATAAGAAGAAAGACACGGCCAATATCGTTTTTCAGGACGATATCGAGATTGACTGTTTTCAAAACAAGATGGTCGAGATTGAGTGGTATTGGCGCAAGATGACCTCAGGTGGAGATTCGGAAATCCAATACGAACAGGCATTCGAGTCAAAATACAGGTTTGTTCCCATCAAACGTTATCGATGATTTCGCATTATATTCATTTCAAATAAAATAAGATGTTTACAGTTGAACAAATAGAACAAGCACATCTAAAAGTAAAATCCGGTGCAGACTTTCCCAAATACATACAAGAGATAAAACAACTAGGCGTTGTCGCTTTCGAAACTTGGGTGGATGATAGTCACACGGAATATTTCGGAGACAACAATTTTGAAACGCAATCCCTGCCTCAGTATGCACCGCTTACAATTGCCGACGAGAGCAACAAGGAACTATTTACGCACTATCTGAAAATCCACCAACAAGGACAAACAGACTATTTTACTTTTTGCCAACATTGTGCGGAAACAGGAATTGAAAAATGGTTTGTGAGTTTGGATACGATGCTATGCACTTATTTTGACAAGGTTGGAAAAAATATTCTGGAAGAAAAAATACCTAGCTGAACAGTTGCACGGTAATCATCTGTCACCACCGATTAATTTTCCATAATCCAATAGGATAAGAATCAAACCGACACAACCCACTATCGTTCCAATCGAGCTGACTGCACCCGTAATGCCCACAAACAGCCTATAAGAACTAAAGCCATTTTCCCTAGCTAGGATATAAAAAACTATGTCATTGGCTATAGTCGAAAGCAGCGACAGCGCGGAACCAACAACAAACATAAGCGTTCCAATCTTGAATTTTCGCATTAGAACCTGAATGGCAACTATAAGTACCGCAATATGAAAGAGTAGCACTACCGTGATAAAAAGATAGTTGAATATATTACTAAGGTCAGTCATATTTATGATTGTTTAATCTTATTCAGGAAAACCGTGATTGTTTCGCTAAAATAAGCGTTTCGATTGATTTACCATACGCTTACAGCGAAAGATTACATAGCACTTACACATCAATAAATCAATTTACCCGAATTTTGCAGAAAATTAGAAGAAAATGAACTGGATAATCTTAATTATTGCAGGATTGTGTGAAGTCGCTTTTGCATCCTGTTTGGGTAAAGCAAAACTTACAATCGGTACAGAAATGTATTGGTGGTACGCAGGATTTCTAGTCTCCCTCACTATAAGCATGTTATTGTTGATGAAAGCCGCGCAGACGCTGCCAATAGGTACAGCTTATGCAGTCTGGACGGGCATCGGAGCGGTTGGGACAGTATTAGTGGGTATATTTGTATTCAAAGAGCCTGCAACATTTTGGAGACTCCTTTTTATAGTTACATTGATAGCTTCAATTGTAGGTTTGAAATCGGTTTCCCATTAGTTGTCCGTTCTCAAAACTATATTCACTATTGGCTTTTTAGTTTCTTCATAAAAGCACCCATTGCTATTTGCATTTCATCAAACAATGGGTGGTTTCGGTGACGTAGCATTACCTCCGAAAAAAGTTTCAAACCAATAGCAAACTCGGCATCCTCCGTTTCACTGTCAAAAAAATGGCGTTCCTGCATCCTTTTTATAATCGAAAAAATATCGTCGTGGTTTTCAAATCTCAATACAAATGAAGGAACATCGAGATTTTCTCCATTCTGGTTTTCCAGGTATTCTAGTGTAAGTTTATATTGATGTGCTTTTTTCATTTTTACATCGTATTCAGTTGACAATATTTTATCGGACTTATAGTTGTTTAATCCAGTCCAATACTGAGTTGTATTGGGGTTTCCAATCCAGCATTTTGCGCGCTTTTTCGGCGGTCATTCTACAATCCGAACCTAGAGCAACAGAAGCCATCATATCTCCCCAAAGCCCCGTGGCATCTGCCTTTGACAAGGATTTTGCCGAACCATTAAGCAGCAACGATGATTGGGTTACATCCGCAATTTCTTTAAAACTAGCAATTCCGTTTTCCGCAAAAAATATACTGCCCGCTTGAGCATTGACCAACGCAGCCAAATATAGTTCAGCCAAGTCTTCTACATGCACATTGCTCCAGCTATGTTTGCCATCTCCGACATATACCGCATGTCCTTGTTCTTTTGCTGTCTGAATCAAGAGAGGCAACTGTTTACTTTCCTTATTCAGCAACAATCCTTCCCCGTACACCATACTTGGTACGATAACTATAGTACGAATATTGTCAATTGCCGCATGAAGAATATCTCTATTGATTACGACACGATGACCTTGTGAAGTATTGGTTGGCAAAGGAAAATCTTCGTTGTACACAAAAGAAGCCGTATTCGGATACTCCCAATTAGCGACTATACTCGAACCTGAAGTATAGATAAAAGTCTTGTTGGAGTCTTTCAATAATTTTAGAAAAAGAGCCGGAACGTCAGCAGAATCCGAGTCTGCTGTATGGACAACTGCATCCGTATTTTCCAAGGATTTCTTCAAAATTTCTTCATTTTGTAAATCGCCCAAAACGGTTTCGAAACCCAATGTATTCAACCTTTCCGCATCTTCCTGTTTTCTGACAAGACCTGTCACGTTATAGTTATTTTCCCGAAGTTTGACTGCGATTGTTCCGCCTATATATCCTGTAATTCCGGTAAGGAAAATGTTTTTTATTGTTTTCATTGTGTTATCCGTTTGTCATATTTCAATTTTAGAAAAATCATTACCAAGCTCATGGCCAATATCAATATATTGGTCACAATAAGTGCCGCGTTGTGCAAAAGAAAACCATACGCCAACCATATCGCTACACCAAAAGAAAGCAACAATAACATAGGCATCGAAATGTCCTTCGTCGATTTTGATTTAAATATCTTAATTACTTGTGGCGCATACGTTACAACGCTGATGAATGAACCAACTGCTCCCAATGTATCGGTCAGTATTTCACTTTCCATATTTATTTTATTTGATGAGTTTACTCAATATAGTGGCAATAGTATTGTCCGTATCTCCATCCGAACCACTCACACCGACTGCTCCGATAATTTCATCTTTGTATGTTATCGGAATACGTCCCTGCAATGGCAATATGCCCGGAGTTGTTGTCATAGAAGGTTGTCCATTATTGACAAAATCCTCAAATACCTTGGATGGAGCGTTCAATAATGCCGCCGTCTTCGCCTTTTGGATGGCTACGTCAATCGTTACCAACGCAGCATTGTCCATTCTGAAAAAAGCCAACAAATAGCCTGACCTATCTGTTATGGCAATGCTGATATTTAACTGTTTGCCATTTGCCAGTTTGACACCTTCGGCAAGGATTTTCTGGGCTGCGTGCAACGTCAGTTCAGATACGGTTTTTATATTGACGGTATTCATTGTAGAATCATCTTTGTGTAGTGGTCTTTGTGCAAACGAGATATTACCAGCCATGAGAACGAGCCATAACAATATGCTTAACCTAGCTTTCATAACCCATCTATTCTATTGATTGAGTATGTAAAGTTAGTAGTACCCAAAGCTGCGATTTTGGTATTTTTACACAAATAATTGGTAAAAAACAATCGACGTATGCTGGACAACAAACAACAAATACAGCTATTTGAAATCAAAAAATTGACAATAGAGCCATTCATATCCCAACCTAGAAAACATTTGTTTCATGAAATTATTTATGTTCAATCCGGAAATGGTACACATACCAATCACAAGGTATCCTCTTCTTTTGCCCAAGGAGATTTGTTTTTTATAAGCCCTAATGAAGAGCACGGATTCAAAATCGAGGTACAAACCGAGGTTTACGTAATGCGGTTTACAGACGAGGCAAAACTGACTATGAAAGAAATGGTGGAAGCGTTGGATGGACGTGCGGTATCTCTTTCCAAGGCAAAATCACCTACTAACTTGAAAGTACATTTTGATGACGAAGAACAGAAAACAGTATTGCAGCTATGTGAAATATTGGAAGGATTGGCCGCAGTTCCGACAAGAAATGAGAATTTAATCTACTTGCAGTTTTTGTGTTTGGTCACGATTATTGAAAGAAATCTTTCCTATAGAAATGAAAAATGTACACGCACAATAACAAAGAAAAGTATCGACCTGATACTCAACCATATTCATAAAAACATACGGCAACCGGAACTATTGACGCTCAAATATATTGCGGATAAGATGGGTATGAGTAGTAACAACCTCAATGTATATTTCAAAAAAGAAATGCGTCAACCGATAAAACAATATATCCAAACCCAGCGGATGGAACTCGTTGAAAAACTGGTTACACAAAGCAGTCAAACTCTTTCGGAAATCGCCTACGAATTTAATTTTGTAGACGAAAGCCATTTTTACAAAAGTTTCAAGAAGCATTTCGGCACAGGTGCAAAAGATTTTCGGAAGCAAGCCAATCATTGCGTTAGATGATTTTGGGCTAATACATATTACGGTAGACTTGTTTATATTGGATATGCTTATCCTGTAACAAGCAGTAGAATAAAATAATAAAAAAAGGGAAAACTTAATAGTTTTCCCTTAAAAATGTGTGGACTGGGAGGGATCGCAGTCGAACACCTTATACCTATTTTAACGTTTTTTGTTAGCCTTAAATTTGGGTAATATTCAGAGTCTAAATGTATAACCGATATGAAACCAATAAAGTACTTGTCCGCAACAAGGGAATAAATGTATCCCTTTTCGCAAACGAGTAGTAAGTGGTTAGTTTACCTGAATCGGTTTTGCTATTCAACCGTATCGTTTAATATTTTCTATAATATCATTATTTGACTAGGTTATCTTAATTGAATGTCAACTGCACCAGCGTTAGCTTTTATGAAATATTTCTTCTCCAACTGTCCGAAAACGTTAATA
>JAATFC010000213.1 GCA_015655435.1 Chitinophagales bacterium
AAAGTCGCTCAATATGCTGCCGGCTTTTTCCACGAATTCATAGGCCTGACAGGTAAAAAAGAACAAATTGATGTTGCAGTTAAATTATTTCCGGCAGGCTATATTATTGAAAACGATCCGGACTCTCCATTAGGATATACAGTAATGCATACCGACAAAATTTTCTATATGGACCGGCAGGGTAAAATGATAGATTACCTTAAGTCCCCAAGGAATCCGGATGAGATACTTGCGAAAATAAGGAAATACCTTAAAGAATACTAAGCAATACTTATTTAATGAACGCAAGTTATAGCGCTTATTTCGAATATAAATTGTTCCTATGATCCACGTTCTCCCGGTTTCAGATGATTCCAGTGGATACTGCGGCTGTCATAGATATAGATGAAGTCATCAAATAGTTTTTGGGTGCAATGTATCAGGTAACGACCAAAGTCCTCCTTATTGGAAATGGGTTCTTTCCCTTGTTGCATTTCCAATATCAGGGATTTTATCTTCGCCCCGGACTTTCGTATCTCCCCTGCCCGGAGCAGGTTCCTGTCCTGAAAGATAGACTCGCTTTCCTGTAGGTAGGCCAGCTTTTTCTCAGAAATGGCAACATAAACAATCTGATAAGTTCCAGGCTGGGCAAAATCGAGTATAAAGCTGTTATTTCTCGATTCCACACGCCGCAGGTAAAAGTCCCCTTCCTTTCTTGGCAATGGGCGTTCTGTTTCATGTTCCCTGATCGCAAGATTTCCTTCCAATATATAGATGAGTGTGGCGGAGAGGTGTTCCCGGGCGGGCGAGGCGATGATACTGCACACGGACAGGATTTGTATATGGGTAAACTGTAAATAGAAATTAGCCTTTGGGTCTGCCCAGGTCTGGCGGAGCAGTTGACAGACGGTATTTTCAAAATAGTCGGCAGTAAGGTGTTGAATGAGGAAATGTTCCATTTCCGCAGGGACTGGCATTGCTGCCAGTGGCTTGGGTGATATGGTGCAATAGTCCACCAAGGTATATGAAAATAAAGTCTGTATTTTTTGCGTATCTCATACTGTATGATTGGGGTAGTCCGGTTATGCAGCCTTGTATCTCAATTGTTGTCCCTAAGTTGCGAAGGCTTTTTTAGATGGCAATAGATATAGATGATTTTAGACATTTGGTCTATTTCACTTTGTGGTAAAGTGTAAAGTCTTTGTAAGCAGACCCCATAAAAATTATTAAGAAAATCTGTTAAAATATTCCTTTAAGATGCCGAAAATAGCATGTGTATCAAATTGTGTATCAAATGAAAAAAGCAGCCATGAAGTAAATTCATAACTGCTTGATTATCAAGTGGGCCCACCTGGGCTTGAACCAGGGACCACCTGATTATGAGAAAGAATTTCTAATTTTTGTATCATTTTGTATGTTTCTGCTTAAATTTAAACACAAGTGTATATTATTGATTATCAATATGTAATTTAAAAAATAGAAAAATTCATTCGATTTATGCCTTTTTAATTTTTTATATTTGGGGTGCAAATTGGGGTGCAAATGTCAAAACAGGGAACCATAGTAGTTTGGCTTGATAAAAGAAGGGTACTGGCCAACGGAAAATATCCGGTAAAGCTCCTTGTCCGTTTCAACGGACAGAAGAAACCTTATTCCATCGGGGTTGAATTGACCAGAGAAGAGTTTGGAGAATACCACATAAATAAACAATTAAAAAAGCAATTCGAAAAAATTCAATACTACTATAAAAAGGCTGAAAATATATGTAATAGTTTGTTGGACAATTTTGATTTTGATCTTTTTGAACAAGAGTTCTTAAGCAGGGATCAAACCTATAATTCAAATGATCTTTTTGATCTTATAAAAAAGAAGATTGAAGAGTTTGATAAGGGGGACCAATTAAAAAGTAAAGAAAGCTATGAAACGACCTTAATGTATTTGCAAAAGTGTACAGGTCTAGTGAAAATGTCAGTAAATTCATTAACTGTAGATTTTCTTAAAAAATTCGATAAATATCTTTTGAATGAAAATTTATCCTTGTCAACAATAGGTTTATACATGCGGAATATTAGAGCTGCCTTTAATTCTCAGCCCAATGCTGAAAAAATTAAAGTTACTAATCCAGAACTTTACCCTTTTGGCAAAGAAAAATATAATCCGCCAACAACCAGGAAGGCAAAAAAAGCCTTAAAGCTTGAGGACATACAAAAGATTTACAACTATGATTCTCAAAATGAAAGGGAAATGTGGGCTAAGGATATGTGGCTTTTCTGTTATTTTGCGAATGGATTAAATTTAAAGGACATTGTCCTTTTGAAATATTCAGATATAAAAGATGGTTTTATTGAGCTCATAAGGGAAAAGACCAGAAGCCGAAACCAGGCGGAGAAAATAACAATAAGGATTCCTCTCATAGATGATTTGCAAAATATAATCCGCCATTGGGGAAATAAAGATAAAAGTGGCAAAGGATATATTTTCCCTTTTTTAGTAGAGAACCACCCAAGTGCAAAGACAATTTTTCGAGCAGTAAACCAGGGGATATCATCTATAAATGATTATATGGGAAAGATTGCCGTGAAATTGAATTTAGATAGAATTCCAACGACTAATTATGCACGTCATAGCTATGCCACTGTTATGAAGAATGCCGGAGCCCCACTTGCAATGATTTCAAGTCAACTTGGACATTCCAAACTTACCACAACGCAAATTTACTTTTCTGATTTTGAAGACAAACAGTTAATCGATGCAACCAAATTTCTCACAGCGTTTAAAGATTTGAAACAATGATGCCTATATATGTACCATATATATTTCTTTCATTTGGCTTAATCGGCAATGTATTGATATACTATAATTCAACGGGAAAGTTTATGACTAGACCGTTGTATAACTTCTTGAATATTACTACTATTTTCTTTTATTTTCTAGGGGCTACTCTTTGTCTGATTGCTCTATTCTTCTGAAAAGGGCGCAATTTAGAAAGGTTAAGGCTTTCTTATTTTTTTTACATTTTAATCAGTATAAACTATATAACATTCTTTAGTAATAATGCGGAGGGCTGGACGCATCGGAAAATTATTTTGCATAGTTAATTAGCGATGGTTTTAAAAGAAAAAATGTATTTTTATCCCAAGTTTTTTTAAGGGTTTAGGGTTAAATCCCCTGCATTAACATACAGGGGATATTTTGTTGCTGTTATACCTTCGCTTAAAATAGTGCCGGGCATGTGTGGTACATGCCCGGTCTTATAAAAATCATTGCATTGTTATTAATAACAAATGTAGATGGCCAAAATTAGAGCAATAATACCCTAAAGCCAACCCTAGACATTTCCCCATTACAAAGCATTGTTGTGTGTACTCTTCAATGTAAGAGCATTTACAACTCAGAAATACACAATGAAAAAAAGAATGCCCTTGGTGATACCAAAGGATAAAAGAAGAGCTTGGCTGCTTTCTGATTCCAAGGCAGAAATCGAAAATCTTATGCAACCGTTGGAGGACGGTATTCTGCAGGACTGGAAGGTTAAACGGGTTACAGGTGCCAGGGGAGAAAATACCAATGTAACTGATATTCAGAAGGAAGTCCATTAAAAACCTTAACATTTGTTTTGTTGAAATTGTGAACATATGTTAGTTTTTGCTGTTAATCACCTTATAAAAAAAACATATACTATGGACAACCAAAAACAAGTAGACCTATTAAATGACCTAATAACATTGAACAATGACCGTGTTGCCGGTTATGAAAAAGCCATGTCGGACGTGAAAAATGAAAATGTTGACTTAAAGGCGATTTTTCAAAAGTATTCCGAACAAAGCAGGAAATTTTCACAGGAGTTGACACAAGCTGTGGCCGAACACGGAGAAAAAGCGGATACCGGCACAAGCGTGGGAGGCTCATTGCACCGTGCCTGGATTGACGTGAAAAGTCTTTTCGGTGGCTCTGACAGAAAATCTATCTTGGAAGAAGCAGAACGGGGCGAGGATGTTATTAAAAAAGCCTACAATGAAACCATTGAAAGCGGCAACCTTTCCGAAAAAGTACTTGAGTTGGTTTCGGCACAACGTGCAGAAATACAGAAGGACCACGATGTTATAAAAAATCTCCGCGATTCTGCTAAATAAAATCCTCGATTCTTTGTGATATAAGGGCATCTTTATGGGTGTCCTTATTTTTTACTACTAAAACGTCATTAATATCCATAGTATAGCAGGGGGATATGAGAACAACGATCCTTGCACCGCGTTGTGGTTCCAAAGATCAAAAGCCATCACAACGCAGTTGTTTACACCCTTAAATCTAAAAGCCTTTACAACCACGTGTACTGATCCTTATTTTCGATGGATTAAACATTATCAAGGGTTTGTTTCTTTTTATATTTTCCATGCATTTATCAACCAGACCGTTCATTTTCCTAAGCTGGCGTGAGAATTCCGAATGTGCCGACGCGACGCCGGGGAAAATTTGTAGTTTGTGTCATTAATTACTGAACTGGTTTAAACTTTTTCTGCATACATTTTACGGTTATAGTTTTAAAGTCAAAAAGAGAGATTGATTTAATTGCTCGCAATGATCCGTGTTTTATTTGCAAAAAAATAAAACGTCTTTGGACGATAGGACAAAGCCATCTCCAATCTTGAAAAGTTTGAACATCTGTAATATAAAAGACCTTTGAATAATACATATTCAAAGGTCTTCCTATAAAATATTTGTAATAAAGGATTTATATATCCGCTTTTATATTGATTTCAGATGTAGCTAATTTTGAAAGAGTAACATCCGCATTTTTTTCTTCTTTTATTATCTCTGATAATAATTTTTGCGCTTCTTTGTGCTTTAATAATTTAGCATAAGCGATCATTGTACCATAAGAGGCAATTTCATAATGCTCCACTTTTTGGCAAGCTGCAATAATGCCTGCATCCCGTACTGGTCCTGGTTTTGTTTCTTCCAATATGCCCTCACCTTCTTCGATGATTCCTGCCATTGCGTCACATTTTTCAGCCTCGGCTTTTACACCTATAGATTTGAAAACTTCTTTCAATTTAGTGATCTGATTTTTTGTTTCTTCCAAATGTGATTTAAGCGCATTTTTCAGATTAGGAGAAGTTGCATTTTTTGCCATTTTAGGCAATGCAGTTTTTATGGCATTTTCTGCCCATAATGCATCTTTTAGACAATCTTCAAACAAGTCATCCAAAGTTTTAGCAGCATCACTTTTCGCTTTTACCTTTGTTTCAGTGCTCATAGTTTTTAAAAATTAATTTTTTTTAAATGTAATTTAATTTCCGGTATAACACAATTAGGCTGGAATATGTTCAGTCATTGGTTCCCTTTCCCAATTTCTATGCCGGGCGATGGCATTTCTAAAATCTTGCGCATTGCCATTTAAGAATATGGCTTTGTCCCCTACAAAATCTTTAGCATATGATTTATCAATCAATTCTTTTGCTTCACCATCGAAAGCTATTGCTTTACAATATTTGACGCTTTCATTGATAAATTTGAAAACCTTTCCTACTTTTTGCAATGCATCGATACCCTTTCTGCCGCCAGGAATATACAAGGCATCAAACAATACACTTTCGGTTGTAGCTATAGCATGTGTAACAGGATGTTCCATTCCTGTATCACACTTAACTTTACCACCATGTGGAGCAATCAACGCGATGACAGCTTTTTCTTTTTTCAAAGGATCAGTCATTTTTTTGAATTGTTTCATGGAGAAACCATCCGCAACCAACACTGCAATCTGACGTGTTGCGATTGTGTCGCTTGGAAGATGTTCCTGGCTTAAAGCATCAGATTTATCTAAATAATTTTTGACTTTTCCGGGTTCTAAACGTTTTGGATCTGCATCAGCTCCAATATTTTGATTGATGGGTTTGTCTATTGTAGCAGGAATGGCCATACCTAAACCAGTTGCTACTTTCTGCGCCAATTCTTTATCAATCTGATTGAGCAACCAAAGCATCCTTCCTTTGATGGAATCATAGTTTACTTTTCCTAATTCAAAAATATAGGCATTGGCCAGGTGATTTTTTTCCCAATCTTTCAAGCTTCTATAAAATAAAGCAGGTTGAGAAAAATGATCACTGAAACTTGTGCTTCTTTCTCTTACTTTTTTCGCATCGATTCTTTCTTCATAAGAAGTGAATCCCCCTTCAGCCATTTTGGCCAGATGTGGACATCCTCCGCCAATCGTATTGGGAAAATAAGCCGTATTGCCACGATTGACCGTCATGCGCATATGGGCATCCCGTTGATTGTTGTGTACAGGATTGACCGGTCGGTTAATGGGAATCTCATGAAAATTGGGACTTCCCAATCTGGATAATTGAGTATCGGTATAAGAAAATAATCTTCCTTGCAACAAAGGATCATTGGTAAAATCAATACCCGGCACGATATGACCCGGATGAAAAGCAACTTGTTCTGTTTCTGAGAAGAAATTGTCAGGATTTCTGTTCAATACCAATTTTCCGATGATTTTTACGGGAACCAATTCTTCGGGAACCAATTTGGTAGGATCCAATAAATCAAATTCATATTTAAATTCGTCTTCTTCAGGAATGATTTGTAAGCCCAATTCCCATTCTGGGAAATTGCCACTTTCGATAGCTTCCCACAAATCGCGCCTGTGAAAATCAGCATCCGCTCCGTTGATCTTCACGGCTTCTTCCCAAGTGACGGAATGTACGCCCAGCTTAGGTTTGAAATGGAATTTTACAAAATGTGATTTTCCTTTTGCATTGACTAATAGAAAAGTATGAATACCAAAACCTTCCACCATACGCAAACTACGTGGAATGGCGCGGTCACTCATTGCCCACATATGATTGTGCAATGATTCTGTTGTCAATGAAACAAAATCATAAAAAGTATCATGTGCAGATGCTGCTTGTGGAATCTCACGATCTGGCTCCGGCTTGACAGAGTGTATGAGATCGGGAAATTTCATCGCATCTTGTATAAAAAAGACAGGTGTATTGTTGCCCACTAAATCAAAAATTCCCTCTTCCGTATAAAATTTTACTGCAAATCCTCTAATATCACGTGCCAAATCAGGCGAACCCTTACTACCTGCCACAGTTGAAAACCTCAGAAATACAGGCGTCTCACGACTCTTGTCCGTAAGAAACCCTGCCTTGGTGTAAGCACTCAAATCTTCAAACAACTCAAAATAACCATGTGCAGCACTTCCTCGTGCATGTACGATTCTTTCAGGAATACGCTCGTGGTCAAAATGCGTAATCTTTTCTCTTAAAATAAAGTCTTCTAATAGGGTTGCTCCTCGCTCCCCTGCTTTCAAAGAGTTAGCGTCATCATTGATTTTTACACCTTGGTTGGTTGTTAAAAATTGATCATCCGGCAGACTGACATTTTTTTCAATGTCTTCAATTTTAGCATTTTTAGTGACTTTTTTCATAGACCCATTCTTTTTTATAGTTAAAAGAAATACTAAGTGAATACTTTCTCAATACAAAAAAGGCTTTGAATTTGTTCGATAAATGTCAGAATTAACAATTAGGCTGTTTAAACTTTTAATTTTCTACAAAACATTACGATAAAAGAAAGCCATTGCAAAGCGATCCAATTCTGGAATTTAGTTTCAAACCGAACAGGCTACGCTTTAAAGCTGTCCATCCAAGCGTTGGCATGTTTGATCTTGGTTCTCCTTCCATATAATATTTCGTTAAAGTATTTATATTGTTCATTTTCATAACTATTTACATTTCCCGGATTCGGTTTGATGTAGGGCTCTTTTTACGCCTCACTGCAGATCTGTCTTACCTCTGCACTGTCAAATCCCGGATCGGCGTTGAAGAATAATCCTTTGGTATCAATGCCTGCCAACTGGACGGACTAAAAATCCAGCTCCGTTTTGTGCTCAAGCAGCAGACATATCCATAGAAACTAAAGATGGAAAAGGACAGCCATTTACGGTAGAAGCTAATATAGAATATACAGAAGGCTCTCATTTGCGTATAAGTACTAAACTTTATGAAGGCGGAAAAAATACAGAATCATGGTCCGGCTTCATAAGTATGGCCGATGGCAATTGGGGATATGTAGCTTTGTATTTTGAAAAAGATGCAATCGGAGGTAGACTTGGTGGATTCAAACGAATTAGTAAAATTGATAATAAAATTATGCTGGAAGTGGAAAATGGTTATGGGCCAGAAACATTAACGAAGATTGAAGAACCATAATATCCCACACTGGCAAGTTTGTAACTTTTGCCTTGACAATTACTTCAATATCAATGAAAACGCAAAGCTTGCTAGCTCCGGTATGATGTTGCATCTTGAGGTAACATATTGGCACCTCAAGTTTAATGAAACAACCTAATTTTGTACTAAACCTAACAGCTCATGGGCAACAAAAAAGAAGAACTACAGGCATTGGTCGCAGAACAAAAAATACTGAACAGAATATAGGTCATCAGGGGCGTGAAAGTAATGATGGACATGGATCTTGCGGAAATGTACGGTGTCGAGACAAAAACCCTCAACCAAAGTGTCAAAAGAAACATGGAGCGTTTTCCAAACGACTTTATGTTCGCATTGAACGAAAGGAATGGGACTACTTTAGGTCACGATTTGTGACCTAAAGTAGGGGCGGTAGGAGGTATCGTCCTCAGGTGTTTACGGAACAGGGCGTGGCCATGCTGTCCAGAGTCCTAAACAACAAAACTGCCATAGAAATCAACATCCGCATCATACGGGTATTTACCAGGCTGAGAGAGTACTCACTTACCCATAAAAAGATATTACTGCAACTGTCCAAGCTGGAAAAAGAAGTCAAAAGCAACAGCAGGGACATCGAAAATATCTTTTCCCTGCTGAAAGAACTGATCGAGAAAGACCGCAACCTCTTGCCCACAAACAAGATTGGTTTTAAACCGGATTTATAAGTCGCTCAAGGTTCTGCTCGTCTGTGGGAGAGGATAGCTCCCCATCTTCCACCCCAAGCAGTTCCAGCTCTTTCATCAGGAGCTCGCCTGTCGCCTTTTCAAACAAAGCATCCAGTTGCTTTTTTTTGCAGAACCGCCGGACATCCTCGTACACCATAAACATTTCTTTTTGTACAGCATGGCAACTGTCCAGGTCTTTGGCTTTTTTTAGTTCGTCCAGCAGTCCGTAAACCTCCTTTTTGCAGACCAGGAAGCTGGTTTTTCCCACTTTTCTCTCGATTTGCATGTACTTTCTGTAGGCCCAATAACTGATGACGGTCACAGACAGAAAAGCACAGATTTTGACAATCTTGTGTGGCATCTCTCATTAAAATTTAGATATATAGACAGGTTACGAAATTCGGTATTTTTATCATACGACCAACGTATTTATTATTCTATCGTATATTGTACAGTCTGTGGCGCGTGCGTGCGCACGTATTTAAAATGCTGAAGCACAGTTTGTAATACGTGCCGCTGTGCTTAAATTTAGAATGGCAATAACTCTATGCCAGGCTGCGGGACATCACAAGTAATTATGTAATACGAACTTTTTAGCTGACCAGGGAAGACGAAAACTGTGATTTTAAAAGAGTAGGCACAATAATTTAAACTTATGAACTGGAATTTCACTACCCACAATCTGCATAAACTAAGCCTTGGCTTATTTCTTCTTGGATTTGTTTCGTGTGCGGATAAACCCTCCGAACAAATGGGACATGACAAATTAAACAAATCCATCAGAGACAAGAACAAAAGCCTATACGAGTATAAGAACTTCAAAAAAATAAACGGCAGTGACGGGGAAACGGAAGGCACTAAAATCTATCGAATGGACTACACTGCGGATAAAGTTGCCTTACAGGATTTGAAGGGAACAAGGAATTTAATTGGGAAATCGAATTCCGGCCCGCTGCAAAAGCCATCGAAGACAGTATAAAATGGGGCAATGAATATGTGAAAAAATGGGGAGGAACAGAAATGCAATTTGACAAAAGCGTTAAAAAGGGCGATGTTATTGCGCATCCTAAGAAAACAATGGTTTTTATTAAAAAAGAAAAGGG
The DNA here is from genome assembly GCA_015655435.1 of Chitinophagales bacterium. Lineage (GTDB taxonomy): Bacteria > Bacteroidota > Bacteroidia > Chitinophagales > Chitinophagaceae > Rhizosphaericola. The sequence goes on from JAATFC010000213.1 coordinate 10,009, forward strand.
ATGGGAGTAACCATTTGTCGCGTTTAAATTTAAACGCACAGTGGATTCATCCATTCCCCTTGGGGAATAGTGATAGCACCATTTCATCGGTGTGATAGATGTCGTATAGTTAATCATTTAAATAATCATTTGAAGCAGATATTTTCAGGAGATTACTAATTTCATAAGGTGTTTTTAATAGGTTAGGCCGGCCCTTTTTAGGACAGATTTTTTTTATCTTCCGTACCCTTACAACAATAATACACCCGTGTTGGAAATTTTTATTGACACTATCACAGATGGTGGCCGATGATATGTTTTAATTCCGGGATTTCGATTTCAAAGACCATGTACAGTTCGGTATAAACGACCGAAAGGGTTTGGTTGTCCCATTGCCCACATGTCAGGGAGCCTTTCCCGAGACAGAGTATCTCCTCAAACTCCGTCAGGTCAATATCAAGTGTTTTAAGCGCGTGTTTTAGCTTTTCGGTAGGTGTCATGGGATAAAGGTCGAAAAGGCAAGCCTATTTTCCTTTGATTTAGGTCAAATTTTAGGCAAGGGCATCCATGCCGCTTTTTAATAAAAAGAATATCTTTATCCGAGTTTTTTAAGGGTTTAGGGTTGGATACCTTGTATTGACATGCGAGGTATCTTTTGGTTATGTAATAACCGTGTGGCTGAAATAGTGCCGGGCATGTATGTTGCATACCAGGACAAAGAGAACCTTCCAGAAAACAAAGTACAGCATGGGGTTTTTATATTGACCTTCAAATTTTGAAAAAATAAAACACTGTGGTTCAGGCAATTACTTTATGCCCTTTATTTCCACAGCAATAATGCTAAATATTTTAGTATTATTGCTGTGGAATGAATGAAATGATGGATAAAAACAGGCATATCGTACATATGGACCTTGACTCGTTTTTCGTGTCGGTCGAGCGGCTGGTCAACAGCGAGCTTAACGGCAAGCCCGTTCTGGTGGGCGGCTCTTCCGACCGGGCGGT
>JAATFC010000243.1 GCA_015655435.1 Chitinophagales bacterium
AAATCGAAAAAGGAAGGGAGCGAATTGGCTGCTGACGGTCCAGAAGTAGGAGATGCTCCGGCATTGCACGCAACTATAAACACAAATGTTACAGAATTAGTAAATAAATTTTAAAAAAAATTACCTTATTACTATACTAAAACCGTAGACTAATATATAGTTATACTTTTTATAGTTACAACGCGCCCCTATTACTTAAAGCATTATTACATTATTAAAAGGATCATTACTATATATGAAAATTAAAATTTGGACTTTCAGTCTATTACTTACAATCCTAATTCCTCATTTAACAAATGCTCAAGAAGTAAATAAAGCAGTTATTAATTCGGAATTAAATGGTTTGATTGTTGATCAGACAACAAAAAATCCCCTGGAAGGAGTGAATATAGTCATAAAGGGAACAACAAACCAGACTGTTTCAGATGACAAAGGTGTATTTCATTTGAAAACGGGACAAAAATTTCCCTATGTTTTGCAATTATCCTTAGTAGGTTATAAAACGGCAGAGATAAAGGTTGACGAATCTCCAGTTAATATCGAATTGATACCGGTATCACAAAATCTTACAGATGTCGTAGTTGTAGGTTACGGTACGCAACGAAGAAAGGACCTTACGGGCTCCGTGGTGAGTGTTCCCAAGGAAAATTTGCAACAACCTGTTGCCTCTTTTGACAATGCGTTGGCAGGTGCTGTTACAGGAGTACAGGTGACGCAAAGTTCAGGCCAACCTGGCGCTTCCTCAAGTATAAGGATCAGAGGAGGCAATTCTATTACGGGCAGCAATGAACCTCTTTATGTTATTGATGGATTTATAGTTTACAACGACAACTCAAGTGCTAGTGCAGGCGGTGCTTATAGTGGTGCAAGCTTGAACGTTTTGTCGACGGTTAATCCCGGTGATATTGAATCCGTAGAGGTTTTGAAAGATGCGTCTGCTACAGCTATCTATGGATCAAGAGGTGCGAATGGTGTAATCATCATTACTACACAAAAAGGCAAAAAGAATAAAGACGTTGTTTCTTATCAAGGTACTTACGGCTGGCAAGAAATTAGAAAGAAATTACCTCTTTTAAATGCAAAACAATGGGCCAGTCTTAGAAACGACATAACGGGTTCCCTAGGGTCTTCTGCTGCATTTACGCAAGATCAAATTGATCAATTGGGAGCAGGCACGGATTGGCAATCCGCTGCATTAAGAAAAGGGCAAATTCAAAACCATCAAATAAGTATCAACGGAGGTGATAACAAAACGAGGTATGCCATTTCTGGAAATTATTTTTCTCAGGACGGTATTGTGTTGAACACTGGATTCAAAAGATATTCGTCAAGAATCAATCTTGAGAGGACAGTTTCCAATAATTTTAAGATAGGTGTTAATCTGATTGGTGCTCATGTGGAACAAAGTGGTATTACCTCCACGACCGGAAATAATCTTGCCCCTAATTCATGGGTACAGATTTTAGAGGCGACTCCGGTGGATTCAATTTTTACATCGGATGGAAGCTATAACTATGCATTAAAATATTCTCCAAATCTGACCAATGGTATTACACCTAATCCAATTGCCGACTTGACTGAAACAACGAACAAAACGAGTACGAATAGAATTTTGGGAAACTTTTATGCCGAATACAAAATATTTGACGGTCTAGTTGCGAAGCTCAATGCTGGCGCTGATTTGCTCAATACCAAACAGAATTATTATGCGCCTTACAAAACGACTGTTGGTTTGGCAAATGGGGGCTATGGACAAGTCGGTACGGTCAATGTAAATTCATGGCAGTCAGAATATACGCTGAACTATACTAAAACGATACAGAATGATCATTTCCTAAATGTATTGGTTGGCTATACTACACAAAAATCTAACGGAGAATTGTCGCGAGCAACGGCGACTAATTTTCCTAGTGACTTAACTACGTTCAATAGTTTGCAAAGCGGTACGGCAAGTTTGCCATATTCTGATGCGTATAAAACTGTTTTGAATTCCTATCTCGGACGTGTCAATTATTCTTATCTGCATCGTTATAACTTAACGGCTTCATTGAGAGCAGATGGCTCTTCTAGATTTTCGTCCTCTAACAGATGGGGTTATTTTCCTTCCGTCGGTTTTTCCTGGAATGCCAGCGACGAATCCTTCCTACAGCCGGTCAAGGCAATCAGTAATCTAAAATTTCGGGCAAGCTATGGAGCTACCGGCAACCAGGAAATAGGAAACTATCAGTTCTTGTCCTTGCTATCGCCTTTTAACTATTCGTTTAACGGAAGTCTGGTCACGGCTTATGCTCCGCAGAATCTGGCAAATGCAAACCTAAAATGGGAAAAAACCAAACAGTTCAATGTTGGATTCGATCTTGGGTTGTTAAAAAATAGAGTTAATCTTACTGCGGATTATTATGTGAAAAAGACTTCCGACCTGTTGCTGAATGTACCGATAGAAACGACTTTTGGTTACTCTTCCGTATTGCAAAATATAGGGGAAGTACAGAACAAAGGTTTGGAACTAGCTTTGAATGTACAAGTACTGGAAGGTGGATGGAACAGTGTGCACTGGAATACGGCAGTTAATTTCTCGTTGAATAGAAATAAAGTGTTGTCGCTTGCACCTTCCCTTGACCAGTTTTTCCCTACACTTCCCTCAGGAACTCTACAAGTCCTAAATCCGATTATAGTTAGTGTTGGGCAACCATTGGGTACTTTTTACGGCTATCAGACAGATGGCATTATGCAAACAGGGGACGATGTTTCTACTATTGCAAAACCAAGTTGGATTACCACGAACTATCAGGCCGGAGATAGGAAATATGTTGACCAAGATGGAAACGGCGTGGTCAATGCGAATGATCGTGCAGTATTGGGAAATGCGCAGCCAAAATTTATATACGGATTTAGCAACACACTTTCCTACAAAGGGTTTGACCTGTTTGTGTTGCTTCAGGGAAGCTATGGCAACAAGATTTACAACGCCTTAAAGCAGCAGTTGGAAATAACTACTTTGTCTACCAATGTTTTGGCCAATCAGGCCGGCAGATGGACAACTACCAATCCTTCCAATGACGTACCGAGAGCGACAAGCTCACCTGTAGCAGTGGTCTCTGACAGAAATATAGAAAGTGGATCTTATGCCAGGATAAAGACATTGACCGTCGGCTATACTTTTCCCGTAAGATTAACGAGTTCCAAAACAATTGATCTAAGGGTATTTGCTACGGGACAGAACCTGTTCACTTGGACAAAATACTCAGGTTATGATCCGGAAGTGAACTCTTTTGAACAAACCAGTTTGTATCAAGGCATTGACTATGGTGCATATCCTTCTGCTAAGAACTACAATTTTGGTTTAAAAGCCACATTTTAATAAGATAAGAATGAAAAAAAGTATTATATATTTATCACTCGTTGTTGCGACTGCTTGCAACAAACTAGACGTGACGCCTCAGGGGTCTATTTCTTCCGATCAATTTTACCAAACTGAATCCGACGCCATATCAGCCGTTAATGCAGTGTATGGTTCTTTGACCTATGACCCCTCGGATCAATCGCTTTATGGAAGGAACCTATATTTTCTGACGGATATGGGTACGGACTATGCGGCGGCAGGGGCCTCTGCAATCAATGCCAATGTGCGCGCCATCAGTGCTCTTTCTTACGATGCCAACAACGATCGAGTCGCGTTAGCCTGGAAACAAATCTATCGCGGTATAGATCGTGCTAATCTGGCCATTGACAACGTACCGTCTTCTAGTACGCCGGACGCAGAAAAGACAAGGTTGATTAATGAGTCTAAATTTATTAGGGCACTTTTATATTTCGACGCAGTACAACTCTGGGGGCCGGTGCCGTTGGTACTGCATGAATCGGAGTCATTGGATGCCAATTCGCTAAAGTCTACCAGATCCTCCAGGGACTCTGTTTACAAACAAATAATCGCTGATTTGACAGATGCATTGGCTTTGCCTTCTGCTTATTCGGGTAGTGATATAGGAAGGGCAACGTCGGGTGCCGCCAATAGTTTATTGGCAAAAGTATATTTGGTACGCAAGGACTATACGAACGCGATTAAGTACGCAAAAGCAGTTGTAGATAATAGGACTACTTATGGGTATGACCTGTTTACAAATTTTTATGATGCATTTAATCCCGCAACAAAAAATGGGAAGGAACATATATTCTCAGCACAGTTTTCAAAAGGGCAATCCGGAAGTTCCAGCAATACCGGCAATACATTTCCTGCATGTTCCTTTAATGGCTTTACTCAAGTAGAAACTGCGGATATAGTTTCGGACGTATCGTTCTACAACCTATACGACAATACGGACCAAAGGAAAAAAGGAAGTTACTCATACGGTTACCTGAACCCCTCAACCAGCAGTTATTTCGCGTATACAGGCAAGCCGAGATTCCGAAAATATGTAGATACAACTTACTTCACTTCTTTGCAGTCTTATGCTCCAATCAATTTCCCTATTATCAGATACGCGGATGTATTGTTGGTCCTGGCGGAGGCCATCAACGAACAATCCGGCCCGACATCGGATGCATACGAGGCGCTCAATGAGGTACGAAGGAGAGCCTATGGCCTTCCGATATACACGTCAGGCTCTACTGCGGACTTGTCGGGATTGAGCCAAGACCAATTGCGACAGGCGATTCGTAAGGAACGATTGTTGGAGTTTGTACAGGAAGGACAGCGCTGGTTTGACTTAGTTAGATGGGGAACACTTGTAAGTGCCACCCAAAATATTACAGGAAAAACAGGCGTCACTGCCAAGGACACTTTATATCCAATTCCTCAATCTTTAAGGGATCTAAATCCAGACGGCTTATGGCAAAACGGGGGCTATTAATTTTTTCGATTAAAAAATAGATAAAATGACTTACAAAATAAAATGGATGGCAATATTGGCGGCCCTTGCTTTGCCTTTACCCATATTGGCGCAGACGAATGGAAAGGCTGTTGTCGGAAAGACTTATGCCGATTCCAAAGAGTATTGGCCTGAAAGAGCGAGAGCTCCCAAAGATGCGCCCAATGTCGTGTGGGTTCTTTTGGATGACGTAGGATATGGTGCAAGCAGTGCTTTTGGAGGGCTGATTCCTACCCCCACTTTTGATAGTTTGGCAAACGTAGGACTAAAATTTACCAACTTTCATACGACTGCTATTTGTGCACCTACGAGAGCTGCGTTACTTACGGGAAGGAATTCTAGTCGAGTACATGAAGCGGGATTTTCCCATAAAGTACTTTCCTTTGGTTTTCCGGGTTGGGAAGGTAAGATACCTAGTGATAAAGGTACTATTGCTGAAATTCTTAAAAGTAACGGATATAACACTTTCGCAGTTGGTAAGTGGGGATTGACGCCAGACGACGATATTACAGATGCAGGTCCTTTTGACTATTGGCCTAGCGGCAAAGGATTTGAACATTTTTTTGGTTTTCTAGGGTCGCAGGACGACCAGTATCGTACGCATTTGATTGAGGACAATACCAATGTCCAACCGGATGGCCGACATCTGAATGAACAAATAACGGACAAGGCTATCTCCTACATTGATCGCCAACAATCAGCCAAATCCGGCAAGCCATTTTTCCTTTATTATTCGCCAGGTGCAACCCATGCGCCACACCAAGTGCCTGATGCTTGGCGCGACATATACAAGGGTAAATTTGACAAGGGATGGGATTGGTATCGTGAAGCCGTTTTCGAAAAACAAAAACAATTGGGGGTGATTCCAAAAGACGCGGTTCTTCCCGAAAGAAATCCTAACATTCAAGAATGGGCAAAGCTGTCGGACGACGAAAAGAAACTTTATGCACGCTTCTTTGAAGTCTATGCTGCCTATCTTACCTATACAGACCATGAGGTCGGACGTTTATTTGCCCATTTAAAAGAAAAGGGATTAAGCGGTAATACGCTTGTTGTGCTGATCATTGGAGATAACGGAGCAAGTAAGGAAGGTTCTGATGATGGAGACATTGACCAACCTATCTTTGGAGGAAATGTCAGTGCAAAACAACGATTGGCATACAACCTTGCGAGCTTTGACAAGATTGGAAAACCTGAAGGTACCGAGGTGAACTATCCGTTGGGCTGGGCACAGGCCGCAAATACGCCGTTCCGTTATTGGAAGTCGGATGCGCATTCCGAAGGGGGGACGCATAACCCATTAATAGTATCTCTACCAAAAGGAAAACAAGCTTCTGGGGTACGCAACCAATATTCACATGTCATCGATATATTGCCTACGACATTGGAAGTGACCGGAATAGCTTCTCCTGCAACGTTAAAAGGTATTGGTCAGGATACCATACAGGGAGTCTCACTTGCCTATGCATTTAACAAAGCGGATGCTCCCTCTAGACATACAACGCAATACTACTATATTTTCGGCTCTAGGTCTATTTACAAAGATGGTTGGAAGGCCTCATTTGCATTTGAACCAAAGTCGGGTCTTTTGTTCAATAACTATAGTGTCGAGAATCCGGGAAGTAATGATTGGCATCTATATCACTTGGATGCAGACTTTAACGAGCGGATTGATTTGGCGAAAAAATATCCAAAGAAACTAGACGAACTAAAGGCACTATTCGATTCGGAGGCAAAGCGGAATAGCCTTTATCCCTTGATTACTTGGGATGACGTTATTAAAAAAGGTTTACAGCTTAGGTCACAACAACAGCAAACAAACAAAAGTCATTAGATATGAAAATGCCGTGTAAACGAATAGCTATACTGGCGCTTATTTTTTTGGGTACGCAACAATTGATTGCCCAAAAAACAACACTGTCACGGGATTCTATATTGGCGATTGCTAAAGATGCATACGTATACGTAGCACCATTAATTTATACCGATGCAACAAGAATGGCATCTTCAATTTCTGATAATATATTTTCTCATCAGAGAGTGTTTCCTGACTATACTTTTAAAAAAGTAGTTGCACCAAATAATGATACAAATTATTCCTTGGCGTTTTTAAATCTTGAAGAAGAACCTATTGTTATAGTTACTCCTGATACAAAAGGAAGATATATAGTTACAACATTTCTAGATGCGTGGACGAATAATTTCTCTTTGATAGGTTCACGTTATTTGGGAACAAAATCTCAAAAATTGTTTGTGACTGGTCCAAATTGGAAAGGAAAAATACCCAAAGAATTCAGACATATAGCTTCTCCTACCAATTTGGTCTGGATTATAGGACGTATACAGGTTAATAACAAAAATGACCAACAACAAAATGTGAGCAAATTGCAGGATGAATTTAGGTTGACTACATTTTCCAAATGGAAGAATGGTGATACGGCTTCGCTTCCTTACCAGAAGAAAATATATTATCAGTTACCTTCTGGTCAATTCAAAGAGGGCGTTGCAGCAGGTGTAAAAACGTTACCAATCGCTGATTTTTTCAATTATGCCAATGCCTTGCTAACGGATAATCCTCCTTTTGCAACGGACTCTACCATTGTTCAGCGAATAAGAAAAATAGGTGTGGGCAAAGGAGAAAAATTCTCTCTTTCTTCATTTGATTCGATTACACAAAATGTATTAAATGCATTAACCGGAAAAATTTATCAGCATTTGGGGAGGTCTGCCGCGTCTGGCATAGCTGGTAATAATGCAATGCGAGAGAAAGGATTGGGGAATTTTGGAACAGACTATGCGTTTCGTTTCTTGGTTGCGGTATATGGTTTAGGTGCATTGCCTCCAGAAGAGGCGATATATATAGATCGAAAGGTGGATGAGCAGAATATATCATTAAATGGAGAAAATCATTACGTAGTACATTTTGCCAAAGGAGAGTTACCTCCAGCCAAAGCATTTTGGTCTATTACATTGTACAATCAGGATCGTTATCTGTCGCAAAATGAGATAGGACGATATGCTATTGGAAACAGAGATGCTCTAAATTTTAACGCGGATGGTTCTTTGGATATTTACGTTGGACATGAACGACCATCGGAAGAAAAATTGTCAAACTGGTTACCTGCGCCCGACGGATCTTTTTATCTAATTACAAGAATTTATGTACCTCAGGGTCGTTACCTTAAGGATAGAAATACGTGGCAGCATCCTAATATTCAAAAAATAGCACACTATTAAAACTGTAACTATATTATGACAATATTATAGGCGATTTGTATATTGAAGGTCTACAAGATACTATAATTATGGGATTATTACGATGCCCATAATGTTGAACCTAAAGTAATTGTGTAAATAAACAACCACTAATAAAATGAATATTTCAAGATTGATACCGGTAATAGTATTTTCGATTTTTTTCTCGACGTCTAGTTTGGCTCAACAGGAAAAACCAAATATTATTTTGGTATTGGTAGATGATATGGGCTATAGTGACATTGGCTCCTATGGCTCAGAGATTCATACACCGAATCTGGACAAGTTAGCTTTCGAAGGCGTTCGTCTACGTCAATTTTATAACAATTCTATATGTGCGCCGACTAGAGCGACCGTAATTACGGGACAATATCCACATAAAGCGGGTGTAGGCTACTTCAATGTGAATCTTGGTTTGCCACCTTATCAGGGTTATTTGAACAAAGAGTCCTTAACATTTGCAGAAGTACTTAAGCAGGGAGGTTATCAGACATATTTGTCTGGAAAATGGCATGTCGGAGCGGACAGCTCCGACCATGAGTGGCCAACGCAAAGGGGCTTTGACCGTTTTTTCGGATTTCTTGGGGGAGCCTCTTCCTATCAATATCCGAACAGTAATGTTAAGGGCGGCGCGCGTGTGCCGGGGCCTTTTCAGGAGGATGGCAAACTTGTTAGTTTCCGTACCGATTCCAGTTTTTACTTGACTGATGCCATAACGGACCACGCGGTTACAGACATAAAGGATGCTTCCAAAAGTTCTAAACCGTTTTTTCTCTATCTCGCATACAACGCGCCTCACTGGCCATTACAGGCAAGGGCGGAAGATATGGAGAAATATAAAGGGCAATATGATATTGGCTGGGATTCATTGCGAATAAAACGGTTCGAAAAGCAAAAGGAACTTGGGATTGTACCTAAAAATGCACAGCTGTCCAAAAAGGATGCGGATATCCCGGACTGGAGTTACCTAACGTATGGGGAGCAAAGATTCTGGTCCAGGAAAATGGAAGTG
>JAATFC010000018.1 GCA_015655435.1 Chitinophagales bacterium
ATCAATGAATTTATAAAACCGATAAAGACGAAATTGACGGAAGCGGGTTTTAAATTCGAGATTTACGGTCGTCCGAAAAGCATCCATTCCATTTGGCACAAAATCAAAACCAAAGGAGTGCCGTTTGAGGAAGTGTACGATTTGTTCGCGATTCGCATTATATTGGACAGTCCGCAGTATAAGGAAAAAGAAGAATGCTGGAAAGTGTATTCGCTGATTACGGATGAATATACGCCTTCGCCCGAGCGTCTGCGCGATTGGCTGAGCAATCCCAAAAGTAATGGATACGAGGCTTTACACACAACCGTAATGGGTCCGCAGGGCAAATGGGTAGAAGTACAGATACGTACTAAAAGAATGAACGAAATCGCGGAAAAAGGTCTTGCCGCACACTATAAATACAAAGAAGGAACAACCAATTCCGACCCATTTGACAAATGGTTTGAACAGATTCGGGAAGTAATCGGCAACCCGGATGCCGACAGCATGGAGTTTTTGCAGGATTTCAAAACCAGTTTTTTGGCAGAGGAAATCTATGTATATACGCCAAAAGGGGATGTCAAGATGATGCCTGTTGGCTCGACGGCTTTGGATTTTGCGTTCAGCATTCACTCCGCGATTGGCAGCAAATGTATTGGTGCAAAAGTCAACCATAAGCTGGTGCCTATTGGACACAAGCTGCGTAGCGGAGATCAGGTAGAAATCATCACCAGCAACAAGCAGAAACCAAACGACGATTGGTTGGGTTATGTCGTTACTGCAAAGGCGAAAAGCAAAATCAAGGATGCGCTAAAGGAAGAAAAAAGGACTATCGCGGAAGACGGAAAATATATTTTGCAAAGAAGGCTGGACAGTATCGGTGCGGACATGAGCCAACACAATATTGACGAGTTGGTAGGTTTTTACAAAACCAATTCACAGTTGGACCTTTTTTACAATATTGCCCGTAAGCTCATCGATCTGAAAGAATTAAAAACTTTTAAGGTTGTAGGTTACAAGATAGAACTTCCAAAACCTGAAAAAGCGGTCGTGCCAGACGTTGCTATTGCAGATAGACCCGCACCTGCAATTCCGAAAAAAGATTCTGAATTGATTATTTTCGGGGAGAGTAGCGACAAGATTATGTACACGTTGGCGAAATGTTGCAACCCGATTCCAGGGGATGACGTTTTCGGATTTGTGAGCACGGGAAAGGGCTTGATAATCCATCGTACTAACTGTCCAAATGCCGCTCAGATGATGGCAAATTACGGTCATCGTATCGTGAAAACAAAATGGGCTAAAAACAAGAAAATCTCTTTCCTGACAGGGCTGGAACTGATTGGTATGGACGATGTCGGGATTATCAACAAGATTACCAATGTCATCAGCGGAGAAATGAGAATCAATATTTCCGGGCTTTCCATTGATTCGGAAGACGGCTTGTTCAAAGGACGTTTAAAGATATTTGTACACGATAAGGAAGAGTTGGATGAATTAGTAGAAAAGCTATTGGCACTGCAAGGTTTGCAGAGTGTAAGCCGGTTCTATGCAGAGGAAAAAGTGTAAAACGAAACGATAACTACAAAAGAAAAACAGAAAGGCGAGAATCAATTCTCGCCTTTCTGTTTTTGGTAAAAACTTTTATGGTTGCTTGACTATTTGTTATTGAACTTATACAGCAATCCGGCACCAATAATGGACTGTGTCTGTAAGCGAGCACCGTTTTTGTTCGGTCCAAACAGGCGCGCTTTGTCGTCGTAAATCATATTGAAATTCCATGTTGCGGACAATACGCTGGATATTTTCAATGCGAACATATTGGTCATGTAGAAGTACATGTTCTGTGGTTTTTCCAAATAGTTGGAATATAGTTCCGCATGTCCAATATAGGTCAATGTTTTCGTGATGTTGTGTTTGTAGTCAACAGCAGCAAATGCACCGATTTGGAACTTGGTTGATTTTCCTGAATCCACACCATAAAGTCCCTGAGCATTCAAAATTTTGTCATTAACTATAATCAATCTTGCTGTAGCAGGAGAGATGTAGAAGGTAAAATCTTTATTGGTTGCTGGATGATAGGTAAATCCTGGTCCAAGCGAAACGTAAGCCGGTGCTAAAAAGTTGGAAGATAGATATTTGGTTCCATCGCTATTGTAAGTGTATCCTTTCAATCCCTGCGTACGGAAATTGAACAGTGCTCCGAAATCCCAGTTTGGAGTGAGTGCATAACCATAACGAGACATCAAGTTGATTCGGTCGTCATTTTTTCTGCTACCAAGGCTAGTCGTTTTGATATAGCCAAAATTAAGGTCCAGGGAGTTGTCCCAAGAGTGTTTGTCTTTTTTATAGTAGGCATGCAGATTGACAAATGCGTTGATGGAAAGTGCATAGTCGTCCCCGCCAGCAGCCCAGTTGCTCAGTGAAGTCTGTGCGGCATTGAGGTTGAGGATTCCGCCTACAAGCCAAGGTTTGTTTGTTGTGTCGGCAGCATCTTTGGCAATAGTTTGTTTAGATGCGTCTACGACTTCTTTTTCTACTTGTGCATCCGCTAGGATGAATGTTGACAATAATGAAAGTGTAAAAACAACTTTTTTCATGTTCAGGTTTGATGAGTTAACAAAAAATGGTTTCTAAAATGGTGAGACTCTTTAGTGATTTATAATTTTCAATATGAATTTTTAAATAATCCTGCAAAGCGTTCAATATATATGTCCTTCCGTCACCGTTGAACGTTATATTGGTCCAATCCTTACGGTAAAGAATATCACTGATGAATTTTGCATGAGAACCTTTTACATAATAAGGATGCAAAGGTGTTTGTCGTGTAAAAGAGCCTTTTTCGAAATCTAAAACGTCAAAATTAGCGGCATCGTATTTACCGGACAAACTAAATCCTGTTTTTTCCAAAATTTTTAAAGTGAAATAAACAGGCATATTGGAAATTTCGTCTGCCGGCAACCGGTCCAATAGCAAAAACAAACGTTCCAATTCTTCAAAAAATGCAGAGTCGGACTCCGGTTCTTTGATCAGATTGTCCAATAGCTCTGCACAATAAGTTGCGACAGTGTGGCGCTTTATTTCCACGTACATATTGCCAAATATGTGGCAGAACTGGTATTCCTTGATGTATTGGAGTTCCTTCAGTGTATTGTGGTAGACTTCCAAATCCAATACAGCTCCGGGTTGGAAGTAGTTGGTCTCCGCTGTTTTTTTCTTGGTTTGTTTGCGTACACCCTTGACTAGATAGTGCTGCATGCCGAACAGCTCCGTATAAATATGCGTGATTATACTGGTCTCGCCATATTTGATGACGCCTACGACAATGCCTTTGGTCTTGTGAATCGCCATTTAAGTGAAAACTAAAAAGTCAAAAACAAAAAGCTTTTTGTTTTTGACTTTTATCTTTTGACTTTGTAAAATTATCCTTCGAAAGTGCTGTAGAAATAAGGTGTTTTTGCCTCAAATTCTGCACTGCAAGTGTCTACCATCTTGTACACGCGAGTAATGCCTGCTGCTTTGCGTTTTTCGTACACTTGGTCTTCGGTGCATTTACCTTGCAATACTTTGGCAAGCTGTGCATCTCCGAAACCTTCTTTTTTTGCCTCTTTCAACAATTCTATTGGCAAAGTGTCGATGGTGTATTGGGCTATGTTCCTTTCGAATATGCAGAGGTCGTTCAACTGGTTGATGAACCATTTGTCGATACGCGTAGCTTGACAGATGGTCTTAACGGTTACGCCGCGCATCAACGCTTCTTTAATCTTGAAAATACGGTCCCATTTTGGAATCTTGATATATTCGATTAGTTCTTCTGCTTTGTATTCTTTTTCTGAATAAATCCCCAAGCCGAGAGCCTTGTTTTCCAAGCTCTGGCAGGCCTTCTGGATTGCTTCGTTGAAACTGCGTCCGATAGCCATCACCTCACCAACGCTCTTCATCTGCAAACCTAAAGTGTCGTCAGCGCCTTTGAACTTATCGAAATTCCAACGTGGGATTTTGACAATGACGTAGTCCAACGCAGGTTCGAAATAAGCGGAAGTGGTATGTGTGATTTGATTTTTCAGTTCGTCTAAATTGTAGCCGATTGCTAATTTGGCAGCGATTTTCGCAATGGGATAACCTGTCGCTTTGGACGCCAATGCTGAGGAACGGCTCACACGAGGATTGATTTCGATAATGATGATTTCTTCTGTTTCCGGATTCAAAGCAAACTGTACGTTACATCCGCCGGAGAAATTGCCTAAATCACGCATTACTTCAATTGCCGTGTTGCGCATCAGTTGGAATGCTGTGTCGCTCAATGTCATCGTCGGAGCAACCGTGATGCTGTCGCCTGTATGCACGCCCATCGGGTCAAAGTTTTCGATGGAGCATATAATAGCAACATTGTCCGCGGAGTCGCGCAACAATTCCAGTTCATATTCTTTCCAGCCTAAAACTGCTTGTTCTACCAATACTTCGTGTATTGGAGATGCTTGCAGGCCATAAGTTAATTTGGAATCCAGTTCTTCTTTATTGTGAACAAATCCGCCACCCGTTCCACCCAAAGTGAAAGACGGACGGATTACCAATGGAAAGCCGATTTTTTGTGCTGCTTCTTTTCCTTCCAGGAAGCTGTTGGCAATCATTGCAGGAGCGACGGGAACGCCGAGCTCAATCAACCAGTTACGGAAAAGGTCACGGTCTTCCGCTTTGTCGATGGCTTTGATATCCACGCCAATCAGACGTACGTTGTATTTTTCCCAAATGCCTTGTTCTTCTATTTCTTTCGCAAGGTTCAGTGCGGTCTGTCCTCCCATGGTCGGAAGTACGGCATCGATATCGTTTTCCTGCAATATTTTTTCAATGCTCTCAGGAGTCAACGGCAACAAGTACACCTTGTCCGACATCAACGGGTCGGTCATAATCGTTGCAGGATTGCTGTTAATCAACGTGACCTTGATCCCTTCTTCTCGCAGGCTGCGCGCAGCTTGCGTTCCGGAATAGTCAAATTCGCAAGCTTGACCGATGATGATAGGGCCAGAACCAATGATGAGAACCGATTTGATTGAATTGTCTTTAGGCATGGTAGAAAAAAATAAAATTTTGCAAAACTAATGCGGAAAAATGACTTTTCCCTGTTATTTTATCAACAAAATGTTTGAGGTTTCTGCTAATTTCTTTTTTGAAAATAATCCAATATGTCTGAAAAAACTATTTCAGCAGATATCTTTTGGAGAGTTCCCAGATGACGATTCCTGCCGCGACGGAAACGTTGAGAGAATGCTTGGTGCCAAACTGTGGTATTTCAATACTGCCATCGCATTGTTTCAATACGCCTTCGTCCACGCCTTCCACCTCATTTCCCAATACGATGGCGATTTTTTCGGAGGTGTTGAAAGTGAATTTTTCCAGTTCGATGCTATTGTCCACCTGCTCGATACCGTAGATTTTATAGCCTTCTGATTTCAGTTCCTGTAATGCGTCCAAAGTGGAATCCTTGTATTGCCAACTGACGGTTTCCGTCGCACCCAAAGCGGTTTTGTTGATGTCGCGATGTGGCGGACGTGGCGTAAATCCACAAAGAATGATACTATTGACCAAAAAGGCATCCGAAGTTCGAAACACGCTTCCGACGTTGTGCATGCTCCGTATATTGTCCAATATGATGACCAGCGGGATTTTTTCCGTCTGTTTAAATTCCTCCACCGAGATGCGGTTGAGGTCGTCCATGCTGAGTTTTTGCATTAAAGTAAAAAATAAATAGGCAAAAGTAAAAATGAGGCGAGAAGGGCTAAACGGTTGTATTTATTTTCAGTCTTGCCGCCAACCAGGAATCTTTTATGGGAACAATCCATTTGTCCAATAGTTCCTGTTTTGTCTGGACCAGATTGTTGAAGTACAAAGTGTCTGGCGTTACAAATCCATGTTCCAAACCATAATTCAACTGGTTCAACGGAATGCTCTGCACTTTGTCTTTTACGACAAAAGCCAATAGCTGGCGGTCAAAAAGGTTGACTTTCAACAATTCTTCCAATTGCTTGATTACCCGAACGGAAGAATCCGTGCTGCAACCACTCACATTGTGCAAACTCTCGTCCGCCATCAATACAATAAACTGTCCGAAAAATATGCGTGCAAATCCTTTGTTTGCCTTGCCGTGCGTAGCCCATTGCTCCACGAAGTCTTGCAGGACATTGTTTGCTTCGACAACTTCGCCAATATTGAGTGGACGATTGCTTTGATATATCCAAACCCGGGATTCGGGAGCAAAATCAGTGGGTATATATTGTTCAAATGATAAATCCATAGTGCATATCTTATGTCTGCAAATTTACGAAGGAAAAAGAGGTAATCCAATATTGCTGTTATTTTAGCTTTTCCAGTTGACACAACTGCATATTTTCCATATTGGATACAACTCAACGTTTGTTTTCTTCGAAGGCTGTTTGCAATAACTTTTCTAGTTCTCCAATCGGAATGGAAAGAGAAGTCGGAGTAATGATTAAAGGAGAACCGAGCCATTTATAGTTGGTCTTCATGGATTTCTTTACCCAGATATTGCGTGCCTTTGCAAAATATTTCTTGTGTTCGTTAGTGTCAACTATAAATAGATTGTTGGAAATCATTTTTGTACGGACGATTTTGTTTATGTCTTTCCAGTTGATGAGCCCGATACTAATAGCGGAAGAATTGTCTATAATGCCTTCTTTCGTGATAGTTAGTCCCATCTTTTTGTCCAGTATTTTTTTGAAATTCTGAATAGTGAAAAAACTAAAGACTGCAAATCCTATAAATCCAACAACGATTATAGTCGTTCTTCCAAAGACAGGGTTTATAAATTTTTCCGGATAGAACAATAAGGATATGCAACAGACAATAAATGCGATGCCTGCTATAGTAAGCAACAACAACTTCTTTTTGCTAAGAGGGATTTGTATTGGGTAGTTCATAATATGTTAGTTAAATGTTTGTATCGCAATCTAGCTTTTTTAGCTTTCTCCGAAAAAGAAAGAATGACAAGGCTGCGCAAATCCAGTACGGTAAAGTTAACGCTAATGGAAATCTTAAATCAACAAAAGATAGTTCGGTATGGTCTATCATTTCATTTACCAAAAAAGATACAAGCATGATTGAAGGAATGAGCATGAACGTCAACAAGGAATAAAGATAATTGTTTCTTATGCTGGATTTCAGATTGAGAAATATAGTAGCGAATGTACATACGCTAATACTTACAAATATGACAGAATAAAAAAGTGCCATACTGCCCAATATTTCCAACCACCAAGTATTGTCGGATTCAGGTATGTATAGAACCCATCTCAAACATAGTGCAGAGAAAATTATAGTAGTTATTAGTACGGAAATAAATAATAATATGAGATGACGTAAAAGTCTTTTTTGCATAGTTTTGGTGTTATAGTTCGTGTATTGAGCGACAAATTACTGTAAAGTTTTATTTGTTTCCTGCCCAAACTGTAAGATATATCCGTTATTGTCGTAAATGGCAAATTCGCGCATTTTCCATTCGAAAGTCTCTATCGGATAACAGATTGGGACTTTGTCTTTAATCTTCAACCAAAGTTCATCGACATTGTCTACATCAAAATAAAAACTTCCCGAAAATTTCGGTTGGTCAAAATCTTCATGTCTGTTGGGCAAGGACAGCATTATCTCAATATTGTCTTTTAGCAACGATGCCCAACCCCAGTCTGAGTTCTGCTCGCCAATATGAAAACCCAATATCGTACAGTAGAACTGGATTGTTTCGTCTAATTGCTCTGTCCACATGATGGGACGTAGTGTATTGAATTTCATTTATATCCTTTTAGAGGGCATTCAATAGTGATTAATCACTATTGAATGCCCTTAGTAATGCGTATAATTTCGCTTTGTAATATTTAACTTTTAAAAATACTATTTATGAGCAACTTATCTACAGCCAAATCTTTTCCAATGAGTAAGGCGACAAAGTTTGTGATGTTATTATTGTGCATTTCTGTGACAATATTTTCCTGCAAAAAGGGAGACCCGGGAAATGACGGTGCTACTGGACCCAAAGGCGATCAAGGTATCCAAGGTATTCAAGGTCCGGCAGGAAGTACCATTCTAAGTGGCACTGTTGCACCGACACTTTCGATTGGGGCGGTTGGGGATTTTTACCTAGACCTTTCGTCGAGTAAATTATACGGACCCAAAACAGCAAGTACTTGGGGAGATGGTAAACTGTTAAAAGGAGTAGACGGAGCGAATGGGACAAAGGGCGATAAAGGAGACAAGGGCGCAGATGGAACTAATGGAACCAACGGGACAAATGGAACGAATGGGACTAATGGAACCAATGGCAATAAAATATTAAGTGGAACTGGAACTCCGGATGCAGCGTTAGGAGCGGTGGGAGATATTTATCTGGATAAGAACAGCTATTCGTTATATGGACCGAAAACAACTACAGGTTGGGGTGTGGCAACTAGCCTACAAGGTCCGGCTGGAACAGCAAATGTATTGTATTCGGGATGGAGCTATGCTAACAGTTTTAATGACAGTACAATTGATAATTCTAGCCTTAAAGTTGGCTATCTGAGAGCTCCCTCCATTACTACTTCTATTTTGAATTCGGGAACAGTGTTGGTTTACTTTACTTATGGAGGAGGTACGTTTGCATTGCCTTATACAAGTAATGCAGGAGGTAAAGTGAACACTATATCTTACACTCCGATGCTCAATAAATTGCTGTTTACTCGATTTACGCATGACAATTCCAATTCTGTAGCATTATCAACATTGTTACAGTACCGATATATCATTATACCTGGAGGGCAAGCTGCATTGTCCAATGCCAAGGACAAAGATTACAATACAATAAAATCGCTGTATCGTATTCCGGATTAAGGTTTGATACATTAGACTATACTATTTCTTATAAAAAAAGGATTCTCAAAAGAGAATCCTTTTTCAAAATATCAATTGGATTGAGAATGGAACTAAACCATACTTTCCTCAATGATTTCCGCAATATCCAAAACCTTTACACTATCTTCCTTTTCTTCGTTTTTCACACCATCGGTTAGCATCGTATTGCAAAACGGACAAGCGGATGCAACTATATTGGAGCCCGTTTCAATGGCTTCTTTTGCACGTTCAAAATTGACTCTTTCCGTTCCTTTTTCCTCTTCTTTGAACATCTGCGCGCCACCCGCGCCACAGCAAAATCCTTTAGTACGACAGCGTTTCATTTCGACTAGTTCGGAATCCAATACTTCCAATACTTTTCTAGGAGCTTCGTATATATTGTTGGCGCGACCGAGATAGCAACTGTCGTGATAGGTTATTTTTTTACCTTTGAACGCTCCGCCTTCCTTCATCACGATTTTTCCTTGGTCAATTAACTGCTGCAAAAAAGTCGTGTGGTGAATGACTTCATAGTTGCCGCCCAATTCCGGATATTCGTTTTTCAATGTGTTGAAACAATGCGGGCAAGTCGTCACGATTTTTTTTATTTCGTAGCCGTTTAGAATCTGAATATTCTGATATGCCATCATCTGAAACAAAAATTCGTTTCCAGCTCTGCGTGCAGGGTCTCCCGTACAGGTTTCTTCTTTACCCAATATGGCAAATTTTACACCTGTTTTATCCAAAATCCGGGCAAATGCTTTCGTTATTTTTTGGGCTCTCTGATCGAAACTGCCGGCGCAACCTACCCAAAACAAAACTTCAGGGGCTTCACCGTTAGCCATCATTTCAGCCATACTTTTTACTGTCATACTCGTGTTGTTTCCAGTCACAATATTCCCAAAAATAAAGCAAAAAACAGCAAGGGCTAGTGATAAATTGAGGTATGTCAATATTATAGCGTAGGGTAGGGGCAAAATTGGACAAAGGAAAGTACATTTGTACCCATGTCAGACAATAAGATATTGGATTGCGGAAAACAGGTTTTTGTACAGGAAGCGAAAGCATTACAGCAGATTGCGGATGGCTTGGACGAACAATTTGAACTAGTCGTACAGGCGTTGCATCAGTGCGCTGGGAGAGTGGTCGTAAGCGGCATTGGCAAAAGTGCGGTTATCGCGCAAAACCTGCAGGCGGCTGC
>JAATFC010000195.1 GCA_015655435.1 Chitinophagales bacterium
AATCAAAACGTCACATTCGTTCGTCAATACATTGGGTGCATAGTTGCCGTGCATGCCCAACATGCCAACATACAAAGGATGGTCTGTCGGAATCGCACCCAAACCAAGTGCGGTCGCAGCAGCAGGGAAATTTCCTTTTTCTATAAAATCCAAGAACTCTTTTTCCGCATTGCCCAATATAACTCCTTGTCCAAACAATACAAAAGGTTTCTTTGCTTCATTGATTAACTCGGCTGCCTTTTGGACGTATTCCGCTCTGATATTGGGTTTGGGACGATAGCTCCTTATATGTTTGCAATATTCAAAACCATTGAACTCAATCTGCTGGAATTGTGCATTTTTGGTAATGTCAATCAATACGGGACCAGGGCGACCCGTCGTTGCAATATAAAAAGCCTTTGCGATTATCGCAGGAATTTCGTTTGCATCCGTAATCTGATAGTTCCACTTTGTGATAGGAGACGTAATATTGACGACATCCGTTTCCTGAAAAGCATCTGTGCCTAAAAACTGTGCGAATACTTGCCCGGTAATACACACAACTGGCGTACTATCAATCTGTGCATCCGCAACTCCTGTAACCAAATTAGTCGCACCGGGACCACTTGTTGCAAACACAACGCCTGGCTTGCCCGAAACACGTGCATAACCTTGCGCTGCGTGTATTCCGCCCTGCTCATGCCTTACCAATATATGGTTTAGCCTGTCATGATAAGAATAAAGTGCATCATATATTGGCATGATTGCTCCGCCCGGATAACCAAAAATCGTACCCACCTTCTCGGCTATCAGGCATTCCAACAGCACTTCCGAACCAGTCAAGGTTCTGGTTTCGTTTTTTATTTCTACAGGTGCCGTGGCATCAAGTGTACTCATGATTATTTATTTAATTCTTCTTCAATTTCTTTTATGGTATTGTCAACTTCCTTCATCAACTCTTGTTCTGACGAAACATTGCTATGAATCCAAAAGCCATATTGTTTAATGAAATAACGCACATCCGATTGGTCGATTATTTTAGACACATCCATGACAGAATCTATCGCAGGAAATTCTCCCAATTTTGTACCGACATACGTTTGGAAATCTTTTTGCTTATTATCATAAGTCGTATTAACTAAATCTTTTGTAAAAGGTAAATCCGTAATATACAATCTTGTAATACTAGTCAACAGCTTTTTATTTTCAATCAACTGTAAACGACCAGAATACTTAAACTCCTCGAAACGGCTGTCATCGTAATAGAAATATAAATTATTCAGAAGCTGTGAACCACTGGAATCCAATGCATCTTTATCAATATTCCCTTTTTTAATCTGAGCAATTACACTCATGTAATATGTAGACAAACTGCTATCAAAACTCAACTGCCGTCCCAGATTCTTTTTCACTGTTTCCAAATCATCTCTTGTTCCTGCTAAATAATTATGAACCGATTCCACCTCATGCCTATGGTCGTTCCAATTATGCAGCCAAAGCGTAATAGAAACAGCTATCACAATAATTAGTATTTCATACAAAAACTCCTTCATGCGATCTTTCCAACTCTTATCTTTCTTTGCAAGCGCATTAATGGCACCTTTTGTATGTTGAATTACTTTTTCTTCTGACATATAGTATTAAAATGAGTTATCACTTTGTTTCTGATTAAAATTCATCCGTTACACAACCGTCCGAGGCACTAGAAACCGTTCTTGCGTATTTGTACAACACACCTTTTTTGAACTTGAGCTCAGGTTGTTTATAGTTCTTGCGTCTTTCAGACAAAATAGAATCATCTACTAGAAGATTGATTTTATTCTTTACAGCATCTATTTCTATTTCGTCACCGTCTTCTACCAATCCAATCAGTCAGCCTTTATACGCTTCAGGAGTGATATGCCCCACAAGAAATCCATGCGAACCACCACTAAAACGTCCATCCGTAATCAGTGCAACACTTCCACCCAAACCAACGCCCATAATAGCAGAAGTAGGTTTCAGCATTTCAGGCATACCTGGACCGCCAACCGGACCGACGTTTTTGATAACGACAACGTCACCAGCCTGCACACGACCATTCTCGATACCATCCACCAGATGTTCTTCTCCATTAAACACTCTCGCAGGTCCTTTGAAATAAACACCTTCGTGTCCCGTAATCTTCGCAACACTGCCTTCGGAAGCAAGATTTCCAAACAACATCTGCAGATGTCCAGTTTCCTTGATCGGTTTTTCTATTGGACGGATGATGTCCTGCGTCTCAAATTCCAATGGTTCAATATCTGCGAGATTTTCCGCAACAGTTTTGCCTGTGCAAGTAATACAGTCTCCATTCAACATTCCTTTGTCCAATAGATATTTCATGACTCGAGGCGTGCCTCCAATACCAAACAAAGCCTGCATCATATATTTTCCGCTCGGTTTGAAATCCGCAAGCATCGGCGTTCTGTCGCTTACTTTTTGGAAATCCGCCAACGTCAATTTTATACCAATACTCTGCGCAATCGCAATTAGGTGCATGACCGCGTTGGTACTTCCGCCCAATACAATCAATACAGTCATGGCATTTTCAAATGCCTCGCGTGTCATAATATCCTTAGGACAAATGTTTTTTTCCAACAAAACTTTAATTGCCCTGCCCGAATCAAAACATTCTTTATGCTTAGCGTCGCTTATTGCTGGATTGGAAGATGAATAAGGCAAACTCATACCCAACGCTTCCGCAACAGATGCCATCGTATTGGCAGTATACATACCACCACAAGCTCCTGCCCCCGGACAGCTATGTTTGATAATCTGTTTGTACTCATCGTCATCAATTGTTCCTTTTATTCTTTGTCCCAATGCTTCAAAAGCAGATATAATATTTAACTCTTTGCCATCCAGACAACCTGGGGCAATCGTACCGCCATACACCATGATAGACGGACGATTCAGCCGTCCCATGGCCATCAATGTACCCGGCATATTTTTGTCACAGCCCGGAATCCCAATA
>JAATFC010000127.1 GCA_015655435.1 Chitinophagales bacterium
CCGCAACCAAAACTAACTGCTTATGAGAAAATTTACTAACAAATTTTTTATTGCTTATGTATATAAGACGCTGTGCAATATCCAAGGTTTAATCTTCTGTAATTTTTTTATTTTTCCTTCAAACCACTCTCTATTTATATAAAAAAATAGGCTCCGATGGAAATCGGAGCCGCAACCAAAACTAACTGCTTATGAGAAAATTTACTAACAAATTTTTTATTGCTTATTGTATATATAGGACGCTGTGCAATACTAAAAGTTTAAAATCTGCTGCTCTTTAAAAAACTTTTAACAGTTCCTCCAATAAGCCAAATACCATTTTTCTTTCTAATACAAAGATGCATCGGGAACGTTTTCTAAAAAATTCAAATCGACAAACGTAAACATCATATCGGTGAATGAATCGAAATTGAGAATACGGCTATTTTTCGCTGTTTTATGATTCCAGATGGTAAAACTAGAAAACTATAGCAAAACTGGCATAGTGTTTGAAATAAATGACTGCAAAGGAGATGAGCACAAACAAACTATTAATAATAAGAACCTGTTTGTCTAACCTATACTAAAGCTCATTTCCCGGCCTGATATTTCAGGCCATTTTTATTTATGGGAAATTGATAAAGTATTTTTTTTCAGTTTGATATGAGGATTATTGGCGAACTAGCACAATTCCCGCCAATGGAGGTAGATGCACTTCTATACTGTACATTTCATGTTCTTTATCCTCGACATTGGTTTTGATTTTAGGATTGTAGATATCGCCCGTGCCGTGGTATTCAGCAAGGTCGCCGTTGAAAATCTCTTTCCAGTTGCCCTTTCCGGTAACTTGTATTGACCAGTTCCAACGCACAACAGGCGTCATGTTCAATACAACCAATATATCATCTTTAGGCGAACGCGCAGTTTTTCGCATATAAACCATTACCGATTCATCGCGGTGTTCCAAATCAATCCATTCAAAACCGTCCGGGGAAAACTGCTCTTCATGCATTGCAGGATAGCTCCTCAACAAAGCATTGAGATCTTTGACACAATTTTGCATGCCTTGATGCGGTTCATATTGGAGCAATTCCCAAGGCAATTCAGATTTATAGTTCCATTCAGATGTGGAGGCAAACTCGTTTCCCATGAACAGTAGTTTACCTCCAGGATGTGTGAACATATAGGTGTATAGCAAACGTAGATTGGCAAACTTTTTCCATTCGTCTCCGGGCATTTTATATAGCATGGGGCTTTTACCATGCACCACTTCGTCGTGGCTTAGCGGAAGCATGAAGTTTTCATCATAGAAATACATCATGCTAAACGTGAACTTGTTCTGTTCGTATTTCCGATCGATTGGGTCTATTTCAAAATAATCCAATGTGTCATGCATCCAGCCCATCATCCATTTCATCCCAAATCCAAGACCTTCGTTGTACAAAGGACGGCTCACGCCTGGCCAATCCGTTGATTCTTCTGCTATCGTCTGTATATCCGGAAAATCGCGGAATAGCATCTCATTCAGGTCTTTGACAAACTGAATTGCTTCAATATTGCCAGAGCCTCCGAATTTATTGGGTTCCCACTCTCCCTCGTCACGGCTATAGTCTAATTTGATAATTGAGCTTACTGCATCCACACGCAAACCGTCCGCATGAAAAACATCACACCAAAAACGCGCACTGCTAATCAAAAAGCTGCGCACTTCTCCCCTGCCGTAATTGAAAATAAACGAGTTCCAATCGGGATGGAAACCCTTCCTCAAATCTTCGTATTCATACACGTGCGAACCATCAAAATTGTACAATCCGTAATCGTCTCCCGGAAAGTGCGAAGGCACCCAGTCCAATATAACGCCAATATCTTCCTGATGAAAAGCATCTACCAACGCCATGAAATCCTGTGGTGTTCCAAATCGACTTGTCGGTGCGAAATAGCCCAATCCTTGATAGCCCCAACTTCCATCAAACGGAAATTCCATGACAGGCATTAGTTCCACATGTGTGAATCCCATTTTTTTGACATACGGAACCAATAGTTCTATCATCTGTTGATAGCTATTGTATGCAGTTTCGTTGTTTTTGTCGGGACGCATCCAGCTTCCCAGATGCACTTCATATAAGGAATAGGGCGATTTTAATGAATTGTATTTTGCACGTTTATTCATCCATTTCCCGTCTTTCCACTTATAGTTCAAGTCCCAAGTAATCGTATTGGTACTTGGTCGTGGTTCCCAATAATTGGCAAGCGGGTCGCTTTTTTCCAGTTGTTCGTTTTTGGGATTGACGATGAAATATTTGTATAGTGTTCCTTTTTCTATATGCGGTATAAAGCCTTCCCAGATACCCGAACCATCCTTACGAACAACCAATTGATGGCTCACCTTGTCCCAATCGTTGAAACGACCGATAACACTTACCGTCGTCGCATACGGTGCCCATACGGCAAAATACACGCCTTCTGTACCATTCACCTCTATGGTATGGTTGCCAAAAAGCTGGTAAATATGATAGTTGGTACCTGCTTGAAAATTTCGCACTTCCTCATCGGTGAAAAGCGAATAATTCCAGACATTCTGGTCAGTATGTATAAAAAAATCTTTTTCGTAAGTGCTCATTGTGCGTGTATTTCATGAGAAAACATCAATCGTCCGAAAACAATACATTTCTTACATGAAATTACGTAAAAAAGCCTGTGTTCCTCTGTTAATTTTTATTCATCATCGTCCGAAATCTCAGGCTTGGCATTAAGCTCCTGCAATATCTTTTGGACATCCTCTTCCGTAGTTGTGAGCTTCTCTTTGCAGACCTGAATCAGCAGACCCGCACGCTTTACTTTTTCAGAAAGTACGTCCAGTCCGATATCGCCATCTTCCATTGCGGAAACAATATCCTGAAGTTCCTGAAAAGCGTCGGCATAGTTAATGTTTTCAGCCATTTTGCTCTGTTTTTTCGATGATGGAATGTATTTGTCCGTCGGTTAGTTGCGTGACGATTTCTGTATCTTTTTTTATGTCCAATATGGATTTCACTATTTTCCCATTCTGGGTTGTAATAGAAAACCCTCTTTTCAAAAGATTGATTGGGTTGGTCAATTCTATTTGCCTTTCGATATGCAAAAGTTCCGTCTTGGATTGCTGCAAGATATTCTTGGAAAAATGTCCAATATAAGCCGCAACATTGTCTATTTTTTGCATCAAAGGCTTGGTCGTATTGGCCGAAACCGAACGAAACAGACGCAGCAGTTGTGCAAGATTTCTTTCTTCCCTGTATATGACTTGCTGCGCTTCGCCCAATATGTATTTTTCCGCTTCCTGCACGGGAACGGCAAAGTTGTGAAAAATCTGAATCAGCCAGTCCGCCAATTCCGTTGGCGTGATAGCGTTTTTATAAGAAACAATTTCCGAAACCGTTTCATTAGTCGAATGCCCAATACCCGTAATTACCGGAATCGGAAACTGTGCAATCTCCGCCGCCAAATCATAGTTGTTGTAAGAAGATAAACCGACATCTCCACCGCCGCCACGTATTATTGCCACTAAATCAAAATGATGTAAAACTTTCTTAATTAAATCCAGTTGCCGGATGATAGAGGGAACGGAACGCTCACCCTGCAACAATGCCGGAAAAAGCATGTGAAAAAACTTGTAGCCAAATGGATTACCATCCATGACTTTCAGAAAATCGGAATATCCCTTGCTAGTCTCAACGCTAATAATAGCAATGCGTTGCGGCAATTTTGGAAGTGGAAGATTTTTATTTAAATCAAAAATCCCCTCTGCATGCAAGCGCATGATGGATTCCTGTTTTTCCTTTTCCAGTTCGCCTAAGGAAAAAGATGGGTCAATATCCTTTATCCATAGACTAATCCCATAAACAGGATCATAGTTGACAGAAGCCAGAAAAAGAATCTTGATGCCGTTTTTCAACGGTTCTTTCAGTACGTGTTGGAACTTGGTATTGATGCGTTCATAGTCGTTGCGCCAAAGCAAACCGTTCATCAACGCTAATG
Source organism: Chitinophagales bacterium (assembly GCA_015655435.1). Lineage (GTDB taxonomy): Bacteria > Bacteroidota > Bacteroidia > Chitinophagales > Chitinophagaceae > Rhizosphaericola. The sequence continues at coordinate 3,994 of JAATFC010000127.1, forward strand.
TTTTGCCGTCTTTTTTTTCGACCAGTTCTGGATAACAATGACCGGAATGTGAATAGTAGTTGAGTTTGTTCATCTCCGCCATCACCCAGAAAGACGAACTATAACGCTCTGCAATAGTTCGTTTAATGCTATTGTTGACTTCCAACAGGGAAAAAACCTTTCTTTCGTCGATGTTTTCTGGCAAGAATTATGTTTTTCCGAAGATAATACTTTTCGAGTTATAAGTTGTAGGTGATGAGTTATAAGTCTTTTTACGCTTATAGCTCATCATTCAAAAATTCAGCAGCGTGCTTGGCAATGTTTTCCCACTTGAAATATTCGGTAAATTTTTCGTTGTTCCATTCCGAATGATTGTTGAGTTGCTGGACAATCGCATTGACAAATCCTTCATTGTCGTCGTCGGCTACGTATATCAACTTATCGCTGATGACTTTTTTGGGTATACCGATAGCTCCGCTATCAAACGAAACTGCCAAAGTCTGATAGGACAAGGCTTCCACGAGCTTTGTCTTGATTCCTCCGCCGTCAACTATAGGATTTAAGAACACGTCGGCTCCAGCAAAATACGCTCCAATATCATCCACGAAACCTTTGGTAATAAGATGCTTGTTTTCTAGTTGTGATACTTCTTTTGGAATGGATTTTCCGCAAACAATCAATACAAAATCGTCTATATTTTTTTCCAGTTGTGGCAATATTTCGCGCACCAAAACCTTTAACGCTCTAGCATTGGGTTTATATCCAAAATCCCCGTTGAACAACAGGATTTTTTTACCTTCCGCTATATTGTTTTCCTTTCGGATTAAAGAGGCAGTTTTTGCTTTCCATTCAGGCGAAAAAGATTGCGGAGTTTGGAAACCATAAGTCACGACCGTGCTTTTGTAGCTTTCCACGCCATATTTGTCGATAGCATATTGGCGGTCGTTTTCCGTAATGAAAAAAACAGCATCTGCCTTGCGGTAAATAATTCCCTCGTACCAAGCCAATATGCGCCACCACCATTTGCCCATCGTTTTGAAACGTTGAGCTTCTATGTTGTGCGATCGGATAACAACTTTGGTTTTGTAAAACAATCTTTGAAACAAAACCAGCCAACCCATATAGGGATGTTCGGTCATGATATGCGTAGCCGCATTATGTTTCACGACTTTACCTATTTTAAAAACATTCAAGATATTAATGTAGCGGAAAAAAGATTTACCCAATATTTTGTACTGAGGATATTCCGCAAAAACATCACTCTCATTGTCACGTACACTCACACAGGAAAAAACAACTTCCCTTGAGAAATATCGATAAAAGAAAGTAATCGCCCTATGTCCGCCAAACCTTGCCGGCAAAAACTGGTAAGGTGCAACAGATACGACCCGGATTGATTCATTGACCGCCATGGCTAAGCTTGTTCTTCTGTTTTCCTAGGTTTCACTACACCGAAAATTCCCAAAGCGAAACATAACCAAAACAGCGTATTGGATGCATAGGTAATTTTTTGCCCTTGGATGGCAGACGCAGGTTCGAACTTGAACTCAACATCATGTTTTCCGGCGGGAACGGCAATGCCACGCAATACATAGTTGGCATTGACATAATCTACTTTTTTACCGTCCAGATAAGCATTCCAGCCTGCTGGATAATAGATTTCGCTCAATACAGCGAACTGCGGCGTATTGGCATTTGTCGCATATTTGATGGCATCGTTATCGTAAGATGCCAATGTAATAGTTGCAGTGGAATCATATTGGACATTGCCCACCTTAGCTTGGTTGGACTTGTCAACGATTGCGGTCGTTTTAGGTTCGAAAGTTCCCAGTGCATTCAGTCCTTCCGCTGGTCCATTGGTATATTGGATATTTTTTACAAACCAAGCCGCACCCAAGGCTTCCGGATTTGGCTGAACCATTTGTTGTGCAGGAGCCTGCGGCTGTTGCTGTCCTTGCTGCTGAGGCGCAACAATGATATATTTGGTATCCAACATATTCAAAACTGCCATATTGAGTCCGCCACTTTTTTTGGAAAACTGCCCTTCCATCAAG
>JAATFC010000108.1 GCA_015655435.1 Chitinophagales bacterium
GCTTCACATTAAGAGCACAGAGCTCTGCCGTACAGGATTACATCAACCAATATAAAGACATCGCCATCACGGAACAAGTGCGGACGGGCGTTCCGGCCTCCATCACGTTGGCGCAGGGCATATTGGAGTCCGGATCGGGCAATAGCAAACTGGCAAAATATTCCAACAATCACTTTGGCATAAAATGTAAAAAAGAATGGACTGGCGCGACCGTTTATCAAGACGACGACACCAAAAACGAATGTTTCCGTGTTTACCAGACCGCTGCGGATTCTTACCGCGACCATTCCGATTTTTTGAAAAATCGCCCCTACTATACAGAGCTTTTCGATTTGGACCAAAAAGACTATAAAGGTTGGGCAAAAGGTTTGAAAAAAGCAGGCTACGCAACGGAAAGAGATTATCCGCAAAACCTTATTGGACTTATAGAAAGGTACAATCTGGAACAATATTCGGACGAGGCAATAGTTCGCATTAATAAAGGTGAAACTCCACAAGACTATGTTGCCTCCGTCAATAGTCCGACAACCAACAGTATAGTTACTTCTACAGAAAAAACGAATAACAATAAGCAAACGTTGGCATTGTTCGACGATTCTGGCGAATCATTATTGGAAAAGGACAGACCAAGTTCGGGTACATTGACAAATGACAGAAAAGAAAACTCCAATATAGTTTCCAATAATTACACGATCAACAAAAATACCTGCACCTTAATCGCAAACACTTATCCAACAGGCGTTTTCAAAATCAACAAAACAAGAGTTATCTATTTGTCAAAAGGCTCATCCTTATTTGCGTTGGCCGCCAATCAGAATATGTCTTACAATAAATTGTTGGACAACAACGAACTAGAAGCTGGAACAGACATTCTATTGAAAGACAGATTAATTTATCTGGAGAAAAAGCCTAGAAAAGGCGAAAGAGAAGTTCACTTAGTTACAATGGGCGAATCTCTGGACGAGATTGCACAGAAAGAAGGTTTGCAACTCAATAGCTTGGCGGAATACAACCATATTCAAAAATCCGCTATTCCGATGCCAGGAGAAAGCATTTATCTGAGGAATACATCACCCAATACACCCAAACTGGCTTCCGAATCCATTGCATTGGCATTGGATTAATCCAATATAAAAAGAATTGACAAATAAGGCAATCCGGCGTGGATTGCCTTATTTATTTCTCCTATTTTTGCCAAAATTTCAAGTTATGGCAAGTATTCAAATATTGGACAAGTCGTTCGTTCCTTATATTTCCAAAGAGAAAATACAACTCAGAATCGAGGAAATAGCCAACGACATCAATCAAAAATTTGAGGGTAAAAAGCCCATATTTCTTGCCATCTTGAATGGTTCTTTTATGTTCGTCAGTGATTTATTCAAAGAAATCACGATTGAATCCGAAATCAGTTTTGTCAAATTGATTTCTTACGAAGGAACATCCTCCACTGGGACAGTAAAAAAAGCACTCGGACTGGAAACTGACCTTCACGACAGACATGTCATCATCGTGGAAGACATAGTGGACACGGGCAATACGATGGCATCTTTCATCCCCGATTTGGAAAAATCCGGTGCGGCTACGATAACGCTCGTTACTCTTCTGCATAAACCCGATGCAACCGTTAAAGACGTAAAGATTGACTATTGCGGATTTTCTATTCCGGACAAGTTTGTTGTTGGTTACGGTCTGGACTATGACCAATTAGGCAGAAACCTACCAGAAATCTACCAATTAGTGGACTAATACAATATTTTCCCGATAAAATCACGGTTTACGCAAACGTTTGATTACTTTTAAATTTTATTCGTAATTACTAAAATTTAAACAGCAATTAATCTATGTGCGGAATTGTTGGATATATTGGCTACCGTGACGCCTACCCTATCGTTCTCAAAGGATTGAAAAGACTTGAATATCGCGGCTATGACAGTGCGGGAATTGCATTGATAGATGACACAAAACTGAATGTCTACAAAAAGCAGGGAAAAGTCGCAGCATTGGAAGAATTTTGCTATGGCAAAGATGTAAAAGGTCATATTGGTATTGGCCATACACGCTGGGCAACACATGGAGAACCTAATGACAGAAACGCACATCCGCATCTTTCCAACTCCGGAAAACTAGCCATCATTCACAACGGAATTATTGAAAACTATGCAAAACTAAAACAGGACTTGGTATCCAAAGGTTACGTTTTTCATAGTGATACAGACACCGAAGTCTTAATCAATTTCATTGAAGACATTTATACGAACAATGCGGGCAGCACGCTCGAGGAGGCATTAAGAATCGCACTCAAACGTGTTGTGGGAGCTTATTGCATATTGATTGTCCATGAGGACGAGCCTGAAGTTATTTACGCTGCCCGCAAAGGAAGTCCGCTCGTTATCGGTATCGGAAAAGGGGAACATTTTCTGGCATCCGATGCAACTCCGATTATTGAATATACGCGTGAGGTTGTTTACGTAAATGACTATGAAATAGCTATCGTCAAACCAGACGAACTTATATTGAAAAACCTCGGCAACGAAAGACAAACTCCTTACATTACCAAGCTTGATATGCAACTAGGAGCTATCGAAAAAGAAGGATATGCACATTTCATGTTGAAAGAAATATTTGAACAACCTGCTACTATATTTGACTGTTTGCGTGGGCGTTTGGATATGAAAGACGTGAGTATCACGCTTAGTGGTATTGCAGCGTACGAACAACAGATATTGGCAGCCAATCGAATCATTATACTTGCCTGCGGAACTAGCTGGCATGCGGGTTTGGTTGCAGAATACATTATTGAAGAAACTTGTCGTATTCCTGTCGAGGTAGAGTATGCGTCAGAGTTTCGATATAGAAATCCAATAGTCAAAAACGGCGATATCATCATTGCTATTTCACAAAGTGGAGAAACAGCCGATACTATAGTTGCCATAGACCAAGCAAAGAAAAACGGTGCAATCATATTGGGCGTTGTCAATGCAGTTGGTTCGTCCATCGCGAGAATTTCGGATGCTGGCGTTTACACGCATTCCGGTCCGGAAATCGGTGTTGCGAGCACCAAGGCATTTACAGGACAATTAGCTGTATTAGTATTGGCAGCGTTGAAACTAGGTGTAGACAACAAGACTATAACTCAGGAAAGATTTAGCTATTTGTGCTATGAGCTAGCTGCGGTTCCCGATAAGATAAAAAAGATTTTGGAAGATGCTCCAGCCATCAAAAAAATTGCGGAAAAATATGCCAATTGCCAAGATGTTCTTTTCTTAGGTCGAGGTTATAATTTCCCAATCGCGCTGGAAGGTGCATTGAAACTCAAAGAGATTTCCTACATACATGCGGAAGGTTATCCTGCTGCAGAAATGAAACATGGACCAATAGCGTTGGTTGATGAAAAACTGTTGAGTGTCTTCATTGCTACCAAAGACCCATACTATGAAAAAGTAATCAGCAATATGCAGGAGATAAAAGCTAGAAAGGGAATGGTTTTAGCTATTGTTTCCGAAGGAGACAAATATTCTTCCAATATAGCGGACGACGTAATCATAGTCCCAGAAACGGACGAATTGATTGCTCCATTGTTAAACGTAGTTCCGTTGCAGTTACTTGCATACTATATTGGTGTTGAAAAAGGTTACGATGTAGACAAACCCAGAAATCTTGCAAAATCCGTAACTGTCGAATAATTTTCTTATAGTCTTCTTTTTCCAATTATATGGCACAGAACAACATTATCAAAAAGGCTATTAACCAATTAGGCTATCATTTTATTGCTGACGATTTTATTCCTGAAGGAAAAGACGAATATTACTTACGAAACCAGCAAAACCGCAGTGGCATTGAGTATCGTCAGTTAAGTGCAAGTGAAATTGAGTCCCTAGTACAGAATCGGAACACGAGCGACAACTGGAATAACATTTTAGTTTCCGACGACTTCAATCCTAAATTAGTAAGGAACTGTAAATTTTATGGACTTGTCCGTATTGGAAAATTAGAATCCATCACATTAGAATTTAGCCAACTGGTCGTTCCAGTTGGGCTATATAGTTCTACTATAGTTAGTTGTGATTTCGGTGACAATGTAGCTGTCAACAATGTACACTATATGTCGCACTATATAGTTGGCGATGAAGTTATATTGGTCAATATTGACGAGCTTATCACAACAAATCACAGTAAGTTCGGAAACGGTATTGTAAAAGAAGGTGAGGACGAATCTGTCCGCATCTGGTTTGAACTCTGTAATGAAAACGGAGGCAGAAAAGTTTTACCATTCAATAGTATGCTACCCGGAGACGCTTGGCTATGGAGTAAATACCGAACAGACAAAACCATGTTGGACAAGTTCAAGGAATTTACCGAAACTGAATTCAAAACCCATCCGGGTTACTACGGGAAAATAGGACATCGCACTATCATCAAAAACACTGGGATTATAAAAGACGTTTGGATTGGTTCTGACGCTTATATCAAAGGTGCATCCAAAATAAAAAACGTTACGGTTAACTCTGGAGAAGAAGGTAGAACACAGATTGGTGAAGGCTGTGAGATTGTTAATGGCATCATCGGTTTTGGATGTCGTATTTTTTATGGTGTAAAAGCTGTACGTTTTATTATGGGAAGTCATTCCCAATTGAAATATGGAGCCAGGCTCATCAATTCTTATTTAGGTAATAACTCAACTATATCTTGCTGCGAAGTATTGAATTCATTGATATTCCCATCACATGAACAACACCACAACAACTCATTTCTTTGCGCAGCATTGATTATGGGGCAGAGTAATATTCCGGCTGGAGCAACTTTAGGTTCCAATCATAACAGTCGAAGTCCAGATGGTGAATTTATAGCGAAAAGAGGATTTTGGCCCGCATTGTGTTCCAATATAAAACACAATTCCATCTTTCCATCTTTCACGATGATAGCGCGTGGCAACTATGCCTACGAACTTAATATCCCAATTCCGTTTTCCTTAGTTAGTATCAATGAAGAAACAAACAATCTGGAAATCATGGTTGGCTATTGGTTTTTGTACAATATGTATGCCTTGACACGGAATTCATGGAAATATGTCAATAGGGATGAAAGAGTACAAAAGATTCAACATATTGAGTACGACTATTTAGCTCCGGATTCAGTAGAAGAAATGTTGCATGCGTTACAATTAATTGAGACTGCCGTCGGCAAAGCATATTCATCCAATACTGAAGATAAAGACAACTATCAATCCATCGGGAAAGAATTACTGGAAAAGAAAGATCCTATTGTCGATCGGCTAACTATTATATTGGAAGGTATAGAAAACAATAACCGAAAAACTATATTGACCAAATGCCTAAAAGGATATCACGCTTTCCGAAGTTTTATTGAATATTATAGTCTGAAAATATTTTTTCAAACTATACAAAAAGGCAGAGAATATCTAGTCAAAGCATTGGATTATAAGGAATACAATACATGGTTGAATGTTGGCGGTCAGTTAATCCCCGAAGAAAACGTCGATCGACTCAGAAAAGATATTCACGATGGCACGGTCAATTCCTGGGATGAGGTGCATCAGTTTTATGTCCACGAAGGAGAACTATATACGCAGTACAAAACCAGTCATGCATTACACATATTGAGTAGGGAAAAGAAATTGAACATAACCAATCTGTCCAATACTGAGACGATGCAGTTACTGGATCTTTACGTACAACACGAGCAGGCTATTTTAGATTCGATAATCGTCTCAAGAGAGAAAGACTATACATCCAAATTTAGAAAAATGATGTATGATTCCGATGAAGAAATGAACGAAGTACTAGGCGCATTTTCCGACAATAGTTTCATCTCGCAGAAGAAAAAGGAACTACAAGATTTAAAAGAAACGGTTTCTTATTTAAAGCAACAATTTATCTAAACGAGAGCCATCGCATTTTTTCAGAGCGTTCCGTATTATATTTGTCATTATGGAAAATCAAAACAAACCTTTAGTAAGTGTTATCATGGGCAGCGACAGCGACCTGAAAATAATGGGAGCGGCGGCGGAAGTGTTGGAATCTTTTCACATTCCGTTTGAATTGACGGTTGTATCTGCGCATCGTACACCATTGCGGATGGTGGAGTATGCACAAAAAGCAAAAGAACGAGGAATCAAGGTAATCATTGCAGGAGCGGGCGGGGCGGCGCATCTACCAGGAATGGTTGCAGCCATTACGACTTTGCCGGTCATCGGTGTTCCGATAAAATCTTCCAATTCGATTGATGGGTGGGATTCTGTTTTGTCCATTCTGCAAATGCCAGGTGGCGTACCTGTTGCCACGGTTGCATTAGATGGAGCAAAAAATGCAGGATTGTTGGCAGTAGAAATCATTGGAGCATTTGATCAAACTATCGGAAATGCTATCGCCCAATACAAATCCGATCTTGAAAAAAATGTGCAGGCCAAAATAGAAATACTTAAAAGCAGTTGGCCAAATACTTTTGATATATAGTCCCAAGAAGAGTTTTGTGTCCGTCTATCATCAATACCTATAACCGTCACTTTGGAAAATACAGCCCTACTCTACAATCCACACAACCATTCCGTTAAGCTTGATGACTGTGAAATATGAGTAGGATCCATAGAAGTTTTTTTCACCGAACTATATGCTAAGAAAATACATAGCAACCTCTACTTTTTACTTCTTGCCGGAGAGGACGATTCACAAATCCAAATCGATGGAGATAGATTTACTTTAAAAAAAGGTGACCTTATACATCTTACTCCTTTTAACATCCGTTTTTCGTCACCTATAACAGCCGGTATAAAAGGACAGGCAATTGGCTATTCTGAAAGTTTCTACACTGTAAATCCCGAATACCGCAACTTCTTTTTTGATACCTTAACTATCCTTAACACACCAGTACTTCCTTCAGATTATTCTTCCAAATCTGAAGTTCAATTTATTGAAAAGGTATTTTCACAAGTATATTATATGTTTAGCGAATTGCAAACAACCAAGAACTATATCAATGAGCGGATAATCAGAACCCTTATTAGCACTATATTGCTACACATGCAAAAAAGAGAAAAGCATGACAAATCCTTAATATATACGGGACATACACTATCCAAAAACATAGTTATACAATTTTTAAAATTGTTGAACGAATATCATCGACAAGAGTTATCGGTACAATTCTATATTGACCGACTAGCTACGACAGAATCCATTTTAAAAAACACCTGCAAAAAAATACTCGGATTTTCTCCGAAAGAGATAATACAGCAAAAATTGATTTCCGAAGCAAAAAATATGTTGCTAAACAAAACGTTAACAATTAAAGAGATTGCCTACGGCCTAGGATATTCAGATACTTCCAATTTCAACAAATTTTTCTTGAAACGAACAGGAAAAACTCCTCGTCAATTTAGACTGCATTCCAATACTAAAGACATTATTATCTAATTCTGACCATAAAAAATCGTTTTTGCACCTTTATTCTTCTTACTCCGTGTTCTAAATTTGCAGCTCGAAACACAAACAATTATGCAATACTCAGTTGCATAAAAATCTATTTTCTAAGAAACAATGAAATACAAATTATTTTTGTGCACCATTCTTTTTGTTATGGTGTCTGGGCAGATTATTGCTCAATCTACATATTCCAAAACATTCACTGTATCTGGAACTAATCAAACTATAACATTTCAAATAACCCCTATAGATGCAACAGTTTCATATGGCGGTAGTGTACATGACAAGAAAATCAACTACGATGTCAATTTTAAACTAGTAGTTACAACTCAAAATATACCGAATGGAACTACCTTAGACCAGGTTTACATAACTTTTGAAAATGGACAAAATGCAACAGATGCCAAGTACTCTCCAACAAACGAAACAAATCTTACGACACCCTTTGCAAGTAACCCTCTCACCATCAATCTAGGCACTTCCCAAACCGCAAATATATCAGGCACTTATTTAAGCCAACTAAGCGATCAGAATACAGCGCACAACACAAGTATTTTACCATTAGTTCATTATACCGTTGCAAATCTAAAATTCAGATTAACTAACAATCAAGGATCTAACTCCAGTTACCAAATACTAACTTTTGACAACTATGATCCAAATAGTGGAGAGAATATCCCATCTACCCAGATACTTCCTATCACATTATCTCAATTCAATGCAAAGCTAGATAATCAAGCTATATTGCTTAACTGGACAACTTCTACAGAAATAAACAACAACTATTTCGTTGTAGAGAGATCCTTTGACGGAAGAAAATTTGACTCTCTCACATACATAAAAGGCGTTGGAAATTCATCCAGTACCAACAACTATTCGTATCGCGATTATACGTACTCTAGCCAAATCAACTACTATCGCCTGAAACAGGTCGATTATGACGGAGCAAGTACTTATTACAATGTCGTCAGCCTTGACGCTTCCAATACAACATCGAACAATAGCAAAGCACTCAAAATATTTCCCAATCCAGGCAATGGGAATATAACGATTGACGGGGACTATAAAAACATTGTAAACGTTAGTGTTTACAATATATCCGGAGCTTTGGTCGCAACCCAGACATTAAGTTCGAATAAATTGAGTTTACCTTCACCCCTGCCCTCCGGGATGTATTTCATCAATATGACAGACCGAAACAATAAGCATTATTCTCTTAAATACATTTTGAGTAAATAGTAGCCATCATCTTGTCTATTATAAGTTCTTTCAACAAAAAAGCAACCCTATTTATTTATAGGGTTGCTTGAAAACCGACAACAAAAATAGTTTACTTCAATTGACCTGCCTGTATCTTAGCCACAGCATCAACCAAGGCATCGATATCAGAACATGTATTATAAAACGCAAATGAAGGTCTTACCGTAGCTTCCAATCCGAACCTGCGCAATATGGGTTGAGCGCAATGATGTCCGGCCCGTACGGCAATACCCGCCTTGCTAAGTAGCCCACCAACTTGCGTCGTTTCGATACCATCCAAAACAAAAGAAATTGCACCTGCTTTTTCTTTGGCATTTCCTATAATATGGAGGCCTGGAATCGTTCTTAATCTTTCGGACGCATAGTTGATTAATGCTGTTTCATATTGGTGTACCAAGTCGATGCCGAGTCTGCTTACATACTGCAATGCCGCACCTAATCCCACAGCATCGGCTATATTTCCCGTCCCTGCTTCAAATTTGGTTGGTGCGGGATTGTATTGCGTATGCGAAAAAGTCACATCCTTAATCATGTTACCGCCGCCTTGCCAAGGTTGGGTTGCGTTGAGCAAGTCTTCTTTTCCATACACAACGCCAATACCCGTCGGCGCATAGATCTTATGTCCGGAAAATACCAACCAGTCTGCGTCCAGCGCTTGTACATCGGTAGGAATATGGGAAATGGACTGAGCCGCATCGACTATAACTTTGACATTTGCCTGATGTGCAATGTCGATGATTTGCTTGATAGGCGTTACCGTTCCCAACGCATTTGAAACTGCCGTAACAGAAACTAGTTTGGTTCTCGGTGTCAACAGTTTGGAAAACTCATCCAATAGGAGTTCTCCATTATCATCAACAGGAATTACTTTAAGGTTTGCACCTTTTTTCTGTGTCAAAATCTGCCACGGAACTATATTGGCATGGTGTTCCAAGTGACTGACTATGATGTCGTCTCCTTCCTTAATATTCTGATCACCCCAGGATTGGGCAATTAGATTAATACCTTCCGTCGTACCTCTGACAAAGACGATTTCATTTGTAGAACGGGCATTAATAAACTGTTTTACAATATTTCGCGCTTCTTCATAGGCGTCGGTAGCACGTGCCGCCAGTGTATGTGCAGCTCTGTGTATATTGCTATTTTCATGTAAATAGTAATAACTCAGACGCTCGATTACCTGCCTAGGTTTTTGCGTAGTTGCCGCATTGTCCAACCACACAAGCCTTTGTCCATTGACAATTTCCGACAAAATCGGAAAATCATTTCGGATGATGTTCACGTCAAATGGTGGTTTTCCCAATTGTGCAGCGGATGAAAACTTTTGCCAGTCCTGATTTCTGGAAAAACCTTTATTTACATCAGAAAATCCTTGTGCAAAATAGAATTGACTATTGGACGAAAGTGGATTGGGAGCAATGGGCAATTGACCGCTTGGCGCCTGAAAAGAAATAGACTTCAACGCTTCTTCCAAATCCTTTTGAAAAGGTGAAACTTCCTGAAAATCAAAATAGTTTATGTCTAATGGATTTCCATTCTGGTAACTAGGATTTTCATTCACGCTGTTTTGCGTTTCATATCCTTTTGATTCCGGTGTTTGTCCTACAACACCTCCGCGGTAAGGATTTGGAAAAGCGCTCTGTGCATCTGCAATATTGAACGATTGTCCCAATCCAGCCAAACTAGGAGAAATACCGCTTCCTGCCACCGATTGTGGTATAGAGCCATCAGCAGCGGGAACATTGGGATCCTGCAAACTACTGATGGGCGCATTTATATCGACAGCATTGCGCTGGTTAATCGCGGAAGGAGAAATACCACTTCCCGCAACCGAAGGCGGAATACCGCCTTGCCCCCCACTTCCCAATCCCGGTTGCTGCTTAGCCGTGGCCGTATGGATCGAGTTTTGCGGAGTTGGATTTCCTGCTGCACTTCCTGCACTTGTCCCGTTTGGCAACGTAGAGAAAATCTCGTTTGCCAATTGTTCCAATACTGATGCATCAGATATGTTGGAATTAATATTTGTACTCATGGTATTTGTTGATTTCGACATCGTCCAATACCGCAATGGCATCATCTACCAATACAGCCAGAGAACAATAAAGTGAAACTAAATAGGAAGCAATAGCCTGGTCGTTGATACCCATAAACCTGACCGAAAGACCCGGGGTCTGTTGTCCAGGCAGATTTGGCTGGTACAAGCCGACTACACCTTGACGGCTTTCACCCGTTCTGACCAAGATGATTTTTGTTTTGTTTCCTACTATAGGCACTTTATCCGAAGGAATCAACGGAATACCTCTCCATGTAATAAACTGAGAGCCGAACAAAGATACGGTGGGAGGAGGAACGCCTCTTCTTGTACATTCCCTACCGAATGCAGCAACAGCCAATGGATGCAATAGGAAGAAACCTGGTTCTTTCCACACTTTTGTAATCAACTCGTCCAAGTCGTCCGGTGTCGGAGCTCCTGTACGCGTCTTGATACGTTGCGTAGCAACCACGCTGCTAAGAAGTCCATATTCCTTGTTGTTTATAAGTTCGCTTTCCTGACGTTCTTTTATAGTTTCAATAGTCAGACGCAACTGTTCGCTAATCTGATTGTAGGGTTTGCTGTAGAGGTCAGAAATACGCGTATGCACGTCCACTACGGTATTGACCGAACTAAGAAGATATTCGCGGGGATTTTCGATATAGTCCACATAAGACTGTGGCAACAACCGCTCGTCCCTAGCGGAACAATCCACTTGTATGGTACTGTGGTCCTTTACCTTGTTCACACGATAAGTACCAGATTCCACGGGAATCCAACTCAGCAAATGCGTCAACCATCTAGGTGTAATAATCGGTAACTGAGGAACGGTACGTGTCGCAATTGCGAGTTGCCTTGCCGCAATATCCCCTAATGCGGTCTGTGTTTTGTTGGTAGCCATGTTTGGATTTTTAATTAAAGAATGATTTTATTTTAATTCAAATATAACTGCAATGCATCGATAGCATTGCAAAATGCGTCATTATATTTTAGAGAAATTGTTTCAAAATAGGTTTTATTTTCTCGGCCATCTTCATGTACCCAACTTCATTGGGATGCAGTCCATCATTGGACAACAGCGCTTTTCTGTCTTCTATAAAAAGGGTATTGACATCTATAAGTCCAATACCTGTTTCTTTTACGATATCCAATACGGTTTTGTTGTACAGTTCTACATCGGTATTGCTTCTGAGTTTGCCATTGTCACCTATAACACCGTCTATTTCGGAGGCAATGGGCAATATGTTAATTGCATACACATGCTGTGTTATTCCTTTCACCACCGTTATCGCACGATGCAGATTGTTTTGGTATTGAGCAACGGAAACCTGGGGATTTCCATCCACAAGTGCAAGGTCGTTCGCACCATATCCAAAAAATACAACGTTCTCTTCTGGTGATTTCCTCGCTTCCGACTCTACCTGGATACGCTTGACTAACCCGTCCGTCGTCTCTCCTCCTTTTCCAAGATTAAAAACGTTGAGTTCCTTTGCATTGTTCATTTTCTTCTCACGGTGAAAATACCTTTTCAATATATCGACCCAGCCTCCAAATATGCCGTCGTATTCACCATATGTTATACTGTCGCCAAAACATAAACAACTAACCATTTTCTTTTATTTATTATCCTATTATTTTAGTAGACTTTTCAAAGTTATAGATTAGATTCACTTTACCAAAAAAAACTTTATTTTTTTTGTATTGGGTAGATTAATCTGATGAAGTAAAAATGAAAATTAATCTAAAAATTTCTCGAAGCTTTGTTACAGGATTTGTTTGGTCTAGTATGAATCCAATTTTTTGTATGGAGGGAAATCGTTTAAAATGGTAGTAGATACGAATTTTCTCAGCTATGCTTTATGTCTCGGATATATAAAAAATAAAATACGTCTTTTTGTAAAAACAGAAAAGGCCAATATAAAGCCCGTTGTGATAGGGTAATATAACATTTAGAGCATTTTAACTCCAGCAAATAGATTTCTTATTCGTGTACCGCTTAAATATATAGACTTAGCAATCATAAATAAAAACAAAGAAAATCCATTCACCCTAAAATGGTTATTTTAGCCTACATACAACGGGCCAATACCTTCTTGAGGCACAGACTTGCTTATTTCAGTGCATTCAGTTCACCTATTCCGGTAAGGTCTCCGCTTGTAGCGTTGATGATATTAAATTTGAAATACCTTGCCGTAACAGGGTTTACAAACTTAACGGTTTTGGTATCTGGTTTGGTAGACGTAGATGAGGCATTAGTTGGAGTTCCTCTATAGGTTCCTTCAAGATTCCATGTCGTTCCATTGCTACTAGACAATACTTGCATTACAATAAAGTCTCCTGGGATGTATGCATAGCACGGTATGATCGAGAAGCCTTTCACGGTATTGGAGCTCCCCATATCTAACTGAACCCATGCAGGAAGGATACCATTAGATATCCATGCAGTAGCATTTTGACCATATATCAATTTTGCGACACTGTAAGTAGTTGAATAGCTACTACTTGATGTAACATTCCATGTAGTACGACTTATCGTGGTACCCGTCAATCCACTATTAGCAGGATCGATATTGTTTATAGATACATTGACACGTACATACACTATATTCTTGGTCGTGTCTATAACCGGACTCGAAGCATTGGCATCATCGACTACTTGTACAGGCAGGATGTAATTTTTGCCCGAAGTCGTAAAAGCATTGAGGTCTGTCAGCATCACAGTAATACTGTCGGCAGAAATTGTTGCATTTTCAGGTATTGTTGCATTTGGTTTAGACAATTGGAATGAACCAGTTGGAAATGCCAAATAATTTGTTCCATTCGCGGTATTATAGGCATTGATTAATTCATTATTGTTTTTAACCGTGACGGTTACCTTTTGTGATATAGCCTTATTCAATACGCCCCTCAAATAAATAGTATTCGTTCCAGTATTTACACCGTTGATATTGTTGAGAATGACATCAACAACATTGGTATTATTAAGACTTCTGATTCCCGCTTGCACAGACGTTACTGATACTTTTACATACATAATCTGGCGTGTATCACTCAAAGGAATACCATTATCAGTAGCATTTAATACCACAGGAATGATATAAGTATTTGTGGCAGCCGGAATTTTGGAAACATCAGATAAGACAACTTTCAAGGAATCCTGCGATGAAATTTGACCTGCTTTAATGGTAACTTTTCCATTGTTACTGAGCATGAATGCTCCATCCGGAGGTCTTAGCGATGTTACGTCATTGTATATACTGTCATAGATTCTTACCAGTCCCGTATCTATCTTTGCCGTTATTTGAACGTCGTGTGAAAACGGGCGTGTAAGCAATACAGGGAATGCGCTGTAGGTACTTGACAAAACAGTATTTCGCACAAGGGAAATATTGCTTCCGGACAATACATTATACGAACTAGAACCAGGGGATACATATGCATAAGTGTCCTTCAGTCCTCCATCATCGCTTTTCTTGCATGCCATCGACAATGACGTTATTATAACCAGAAGAGCAAAGACTATTTTTTTAATATGGGGTTCCATGTTATTTTTTTTTAAGTTCAATAGAATAATAAAATAAATAATGTCATCTCAAGTTCAATATTCATTCATTATCCAAATAGGAATTAATAAGGTGCCGGATTCTGAATCTGAATACCTTTACGCATATAGTAATAGGTTTCTGGAGGCATGGATTTCGCATCCATTTCCATTATATAAGCTCCAAACCCGCCTTTGCGTCCTTGTGTGGGATTGAATGTTGCCATACCTAGCACCGTACCGATATCCAGTCCATTGTATATTAGGGAAGCACCTTTTGCACCCCATCTTTGCATATTTTCGGTCAAGACAATCTTTTTAGATGAAACATTGTCAGTTCGTGCAAGGTTAAACCTGTTTTGGTAAACTGTAAAACCAGAACCAGACTCGGCATAAGTCTGAAGAACTATATAATCAACATATGAAAATATACCAAATTCGTATTCTCCATCAATCAATAGGATAAGGTTACTGTTAGACGCAGGTCCCATATATTTAGATAGGGCTTTCATCAATCTTTGTGTATAGACATCTCCTCCTGCATCTGTCCCTCCTCCGCCATGTCCGAAAATACCGCCATCGCCATAATTAGGTTCATAGTCAAGATCAAAACCATCCAGTTGATATTTATTGACCGTATCGCTTATAGATTTCGCTACACTATCAATACCTGTCAACACGTCTAGTTTTGGAAAGGTTTTCAGCCTAAGTTGATCAACTCCGGAACCAAAAAGCACCATAGTGAATTTTGTACCTTTTTGTTTACGAACCAACTGCATCTCATTCTGGACTGCAGTGTCCGTCGGTATACTGCCCCACAAACTAACAATATCCATACTGTCGGGAAGCCCCAGATATCTTGTAGTCATATCGGACGTGATACCATTACCGCCTCCACTACCTCCCCACCAGCCAAAGGCAATCGCATGGTCAGATTTCTTATAGCTTCTCAAAGCTTCATAATATTCATCGCTTCCTATCTTGGGGTGAAGCGCAGCAAAGTCCAAAGGTTCTGGTGTCGTTTGTTTAGTACAACCCACTAAGAATAAATATAGGCTGCACACAAGGATATTTATATAAAAAAATCTTTTCATTTTCAAAAATTATTGATTGGAAAATAGACAATGCCTAATATAAGCTATGGACATACCGTCGGGACGTATGACACAGTTGCATTTCCCTTTTTTAAATCATTTCCATTACCACTCAAGTCTTTCACAATGGTAGGAGTTGTGGTCTGATCAAATCTCCAGTATGCCAATAAATCAGGATCTTTGGGATCAATGATACATTGATTCAGAGAGATTTGTTTTGCACTTCGCATAGTCTTCCAGACTCTATATTCCGAAACTGCCATACCCGTTCCTCCCGCGAAAGATGCAATACCTTCAGGTGCAAAATCGAATAAAGCGTTGCCCGCCGGTGCTTGATATACATTTTTGCCATTGATATAAACCGTTATGTTTTTAGAATCATATACCAATGCAAAATGATACCAAGTCCCCAAAGAAATAGAGGTCAGCGTAGGTGAAACATTTCCGTTGATAGCAATAGTCACATCACCAGGGTTTCTACTATCTCCGCCGTTGGCGCCATTCCTAATTACTAAAAAGACATTATTGGCGCCTTCAAAAAGCGAGTAAAACCAACGTGTTGACGAAGTGAAATTATTTGCAACCATAAAACGTCCCTCTATTGTATAGTTAGAGCGGACAGTAGTCACACCTTGACTTTGCGCAAATATTTTATTGTTGTCAAATGTATATTCCTGCGCATTGTTGGCGTCATTATCAGCTAATTTCGTAGCCGTAGAATGCACGGATTTAGTAACCGTCAGTAAAATCGTGTTCTGTCCAGATATGGAAGGCATGCTATTGCTTGTCGTTGTAATCTTAACCGGAATCGCGTATTGAAGAGCATAGTTGTAATCAGCGAAACTATTGACTGTCACAACTAACTGATTGGACGACGCCTGCCCACTACTAATTTTAAGAGACTGTGCAGACAAACTAAACGAAGAAACTGGATATGCTACATAGTTCGTATGGTTGGTCTCATTATAAGTCTTAAGATACGACGTATCCACAGATAAATTAACGGTTACATCCTCATTGACTACATAGGAAGACGCCACGGTAATAGCCGTCGAACCTGTTGCATCCATTGGCAAGGAAAGCATTGATGAGTTTACAGCCTGAGTAATATAAACACTGTTCTGATTTTTTTCTTCTTTTTTACATCCAATAAGAGTAATACTTACAATACCAGAAAGTAACAAAAAGCAGAAAAGCGCTTTAATTAAGTTGTTTTTGAATTTTATTTTCATAAAAAATTTATTAAAAGATTTGTCTAACGTCCTTTTTTGTCCCACCATAAGTTAGTACCGCCATTGTCTCCTTTTGACGAAAATGCATAGGGAGACTCCGCTATCAGCAACTGTATTCCTGCTGCAACATTGCGAGCATTGAGCTGCGCCTCACTCTGAGGATATGGCAATCTTCTCACGCCCAATATAGAGCTGATAGTTCCTCCACTATTATTGGTTTTCACAGAGAAAATACTCGGGTAACCTGTACGGCGATATTCACTCCAAGCCTCTTGACCGTTAGGGTACATGGCAATCCATTTCTGCGTAATGATTTTTTTCAATTTCTGTTCTAATACCAGGGACTCATTCCATTTAATAGTTGTCGTATCCAATTCGCTCGACTGTGAGTTGTTGCTCGTATTGACAGGATCGACATATGCAGCAGGTTTGCTTGTTGTATTTGCTATATAAGTACTGGCACTTCCAACACCCCATTGAGAAAAGGATTGCTGAATACCTGTTTCGTATAATTGGCTAGCACTTGCTCCCATATTCCATCCTAACAACGCACCTTCCGATCTAAGAAAGAATACTTCTGCAGATGGCATCCAGAGTATATTGAAATTAGTAAGCAAGGACGAAAAAGATTGATACTTAGATGCATTGGCACTACTGATTGTACTACCATTTCTTATCCCTCTATACGTATTAGCAGGATCTGTTGATATCGTAGATGTTTTGAATAGGATAGGTAATCTAGGATCGGAATAGCCTACTAAAAAAGACTGCATATTGGCACTCATTCTCGCCTCTTGATAGGCATCAGACAGTGTTGATAAAGGGTTGGCATAAGTAGTACCTTGCACGCCTTGCATTGCCGCATTGTCTGCATTGTCCGTAATAACACCATAACTATCGTTTACTGCCGCTTCTGCATATTGCTTTGCTTTCACTGCATCTACATACCTTATTCGCATCGCTAGACGCAGCTTAAGCGAATTGGCAAATTTTATCCACTGTGTATAGTTGCCTCGGTAGACTGCATCATAAAATTGCAATGGATTGGCATTTAATACTACATATTTTTTTAAGACCGATACCGAACTGTCAATATCTCTGAAAAAAGAATAGTAGATGGAATCCATAGGATCATACACGGAACCTAAGGAACTAAGATTTGTTTTGGTATTAAAGTATGGAATGGGGCCATACATATCAACCGTTCTATGAGCTGCCTGTACCTTGATGATAGTTGCAACCGCAATTATATCAGGATTATTGACTGCATATTTTTTAATAGTATCATAGTTCTTTTGAATACCTGTATAGTATAGATTAAAAGCTGCAGAATTCCACCCTAAAGAAAAATTATAGGTAGTGTTATCACCCGCAGAATTCCAGTTATGCGTCATCCCTTGATACCCACTAAATATATCCCCACAAAGGTTCTCTACTAATTGATAGGAATTCGCGGCGTCGGTACTGACGCCTCCTATTGGAAAAACACTTTCTTCCATTTGCTTGAAGAACCCACCGAGATAGACATTGTCATCATTGATATGGTCTTTGGTCAACGCATTGGGATTGGTATTGTAATCCTTAAAATTTTTTGTACAACCAAATGCAGCTATCAGTATAAATAAAGAAGCTACGGTTATTATTTTATTCATCTTATTCATGGCTATTCGTTTATTTGTTTATTAGAACTGTGCACTGATTTTGAATCCTACACTTCTTAGGCTTGGCTGCCTGAAATAGTCAATACCTTGGTAATACGTCCCGGTAGAAGGTGTACTTTCTGGATCAAAAGGTGCTTTATTGTATAACATAAACAAATTATTTCCCGTAACAGATAAGGTTAGGTTTTTGACTATACCTTTCCATGTAGGCAGGGTGTAACTCAAGGACAATTCTCTTAGTCGAACATTGGTTGCACTATATACATAGTAACTCAGCACTCCATTTAGCCCGCTGTTCATTAAAGAATAATACTCTTGTACATTTGGATAAGGAGCACCGTTTACTACGACAGAACCTTTGTCTCGGGCTTCCGCAGTAGTTTGGGATACGCCGTATCCGTCCATCATTGCTTGTGTTGCCGATACTCCAACACCTCCGTTACGTGCATATATCA
>JAATFC010000278.1 GCA_015655435.1 Chitinophagales bacterium
CTCCGACAGAACGTAGATAATAGGATGTCATCGCATCATTGAATACATCAGAAGCGAGATTCAACACGCGGTAATGGGGCGATTTGTCCTGCATAATCTGTTGTTCCGCCTGCGTTGGAGAAAAATTAGCCGCTGATGTTTCCGCATCCTGATAGCTTTCCGCATTCAGGTATTTTGCATCCACGGAAAACAAGTCAATCACCGTAATCACCAAGAAAACGGCAATAATGGGAATCGGTTTTGCTATTTTCTTTGCATATAAAAATATTCCCACCAATAGTATAATGGAAAACAAAAACACACGTCCAACGCCCGCACCAAACATAGCTTTTCGGTCTTGGTGCAAAACATTCAATACAGAATTGGCCTGCTCGCCCATTCCTGCTTTTATTTGTTCGTCAATCGAACTAGAATAATCATTGAACAAATAAACCAATAAGCAAAATGCCAATATTCCACCCAGCGCATACAATATTGGTTTGAAATCTTTCTTAATATCCCAGTTTTTTTTGTCGGTGACAAAAATCTGTTGCAGCGTGAGCCCAGCCATAATTGGCAACAACAACTGCGGAATCACCATTGCCATCGAAGGTGCCCGGAACTTGTTGTACATCGGCATGTACTTGAACAAAATCTCATTGATGCCCGGTAAATATTTTCCAAATGACAATATCAAACCAAAAATCAAAGAAGCCAGCAACCACCATTTATCCGAATCCTTTGGCAGAACAGCCAAACCGACTATTGCCAAAAGACAAATCAAAGTACCCGAATATGGAGGTCCGGAAGTGTAAGGAGAAATCCCACCCCAATATTTCGGAAGCTGTTGCGCCAGTTGAGGAGACAATTCGGCCACATGCGAATTCTCATCTAAGAGTTCTGCAGAGCTTTCCCCAAAAGCTTTTGGCATCATCAATACCAATGCTTCACTTTTACCCAAACTATATTGGAATGCATAATCTTCATCCAAACCAGTCGTTTTGGTCTGTACGGCAGAGCCGTCGGCAGCCTTTCCGGCATCAATGGTTTTACCGCCACGCATTGTATACTTGGAATATTCATAAGTGGTCATCAACATTTTGGCGGAATTACCAACACCTACCAATCCGCATACAACCGCCAATACAAGCGCAATAACCGTATGCTTTATCTGACCCGTTTTTATCCATTTGATTACATAAAATATCGTCATGAAACCCATTACCAACAACAGATAATATGTAACCT
This sequence comes from Chitinophagales bacterium, assembly GCA_015655435.1. Taxonomy (GTDB): domain Bacteria; phylum Bacteroidota; class Bacteroidia; order Chitinophagales; family Chitinophagaceae; genus Rhizosphaericola. The sequence continues at coordinate 1,228 of JAATFC010000278.1, forward strand.
GTGGATGGTTGGCGCCAATCTCCATCGAGGCGAAAAGCGCACCGACACCGAGCCCGAGCAGATATTTCTTTTTATAAATCAATAAGACTCCCGCAAGCAAACCTGGCGCAAAAGCCAAAGCCGCCATCTTGGTATCGTGCCCTGCAACGATGATAACCGGATCATAGGTCGCGTACGCAAATGCCAGACTCGCCAATACGCCTATCAAAACGTCCAGTCCGAACACCATACTCAATATGTAAAAAGCGACACACGCCAAAAAGAAAAAGTTGGCAGGCTTCGGCAATCCCAAACTCATGTATTTCTGGAAATCAATCAAGAAAGACTTGGCTTCCATTGCCACCTGATAGTTGGGCATACCGCTGAACAATGCCTTGTTCCACAACGGAAAATCACCGTGTTTCTCTTTGTAGTTAAATGCGTCCTGCGCCATTCCTTTCCAATGCGTGACGTCCGTTTGCTGCAGCACCTGACCTTGCATGGCAGGGCGACAATAGATAATTGCAATCACTAAAAAGGCAACAATCGCCAATACGTGCGGTAAGATTTTCTTCCATGAAATATTCTTCATTGTGGGTCTCTCTTGTTTTTTCTGGTGCAAAATACTAATGTTAAGTCAAATGTGAAAAGTAAAAAGTCGGAAGATAAAATAGGCTTTCATTTTCAAATCATCAAATTACCCGATTTTCAGATTAGCAAATTGCTTTTCTTTGCATTCATGTCGTTACGTTTTCTATCCAAAGTAGCGTTTGTCTGCAACTTATTTTTTCTTTTAGCACTGGTATTGCGTTACAAACAGTTCGTTATGCAACAGGATATCAGCAGCCACATCATATTGCTGGGCTGGTTGATTTCACCTTTTGCCAATATGGTATTTATATTGGGATGGTGCTTCGCAAAAAAGGAAAAAAAGAGCAGTTTTCCGTTGGGTATCGGCATTGCAAACGTTATATTTTTGTTGGTACAGATTTTTTTATTTTTTATTTTACGTTGATGTTATCGTTCCTAAAAGACAAACCCAGCAAGCTTTTTCTGTTTTTCTGCGCATTTTTTGTCGCCAACGCGCTCATTGCGGAATGTATCGGCGGAAAGATTTTTTCGTTAGAGAAAGTATTGGGATTGCCTCCTGCAAATCTTACTTTATTCGGACACAGTGGGTTATCATTCAACCTGACTTGCGGTGTGGTGTTGTGGCCTTTGGAATTTATCATCACCGACATCATCAACGAATTTTACGGTCCGAAAGCCGTGAAAAGAATCAGCTATACGACGATTGCATTGATTGGTTATGCTTTCCTCATGTTTTTTGTGGCTATGAAATTGCCTGCTGCGGATTTTTGGCTAGGAACGAACGTCGACAAAGGCGTACCCAACAACCAACACGCTTTTGCGGCAATATTTGGACAAGGGCTTTGGATTATATTGGGTAGTTTGGTTGCGTTTCTGTTCAGCCAATTGGTGGACGTTTTTGTTTTCCACAAGATAAAAAAAGTCACCGGAGACAAAAGAATATGGCTGCGCGCAACTGGCTCGACGCTCGTTTCGCAATTGATAGACAGTTATATCGTATTGATTATCGCATTCAAAATTGGTAACGACTGGTCTTGGACACAAGTCATCGCCATCGGTATCGTCAATTATTTTTACAAAGCTATCGTCGCTCTTATATTGACACCCGCCATCATGCTTGCAGAAAAAAGGATTGTTGCCTATCTGGGTAAAGACACCGCCGACAAAATGCGTAAATCGGCCATGGGAGAAAATGAAGTTTCGGATATTGAGCCTATTCCGTTGGGATGACGCGATTTACAATTTAAAAATGTGGCTATTCATATTTAGAAAGGCAAATCAAAATCATCTTCTAATACATCTTCTTCGTTGAATGTAATATAGCTATCATTCCAATCGGTACGTTTTATAAATCTCAGTTTATTATCATCATCAAATAATTTATCTGAAATTGTTAAGACAACCTTTTTTCTATTTACAGTTTTTGTCCAAATTGAAATTCCATCATCTATATCAAAAGGATCGTGTTCTACCTCTTTAAAATTCCTTGCCTGTAAAAGTTGTTTTAGATCTGCGAACCCTTCAATATAAAAATTGTACGGAATATCTAGTTTAGTTCTTAACGTTTCAACCAAAGGATGGTTAATCATTAATATTTTATTAATTTCTTCAGTTTGACCTTTATTCTCATCGCTTAAAAAATTAACTAATTTATTAAGTGTTTGAGCTGTTTTTTCAAGGTTTCTGATTAGGCTTATTTCTTTAATTCTAGTCTGTTCTTCCAGGAAGCGTTGAAACAATCCTGCAAATTGCTCTTTAAGATATTTAGTAATTTCTGACGCAGTCTCAAATCCTTTTATATTGTTATTTGCATTAAGATTTTTAATCTCTTCTATAAAAGTATAAACGCGTTTATCATCAACGTATCTAAATTGAAAATTCTCTGCATTTTTATTAAGTAAATAGGTTTCATATTCGGAGAGGACATTCTTTTCTATAAAGATATAAATCTGTTTATTTTCTTTTAATGCAGTCTTTAGTTCCATTTGGGAAATAGAAGAGCTATTCTTTCTAGATTCAGAACCAAATCTACCTCCGATTATTGAAACCAATATATCGATAGACTTTATTTCTTTGTAGCAATATTCCTCCAACGCATCTTCTTTTCCATAAGGAATATCACCTTCTTCATTCCTTATGGGATCATAACCTAGATTCTCAATAAAAGTATCAAGGTCAGACCTGATCTGTCTTAAGTCAAAAAAAGTAGAACTAATAAAAACCCTAGGTTTAGCCATAGTTATTTTTGTTGCTCAATAAAATTCCTGAGGATATTTATTCTCCGCAAGAAGAATTCAATTCATAACTCGTAATTCAAAATTTCCTAAATCTCATCACGTTTCAATTGGATGCTAACCCCAGCACTACCAGAATATATTGGCAAGGGAGGGTTGACTTTGTTGATGCATACATACGCTTCATGTGCGGTGGAAAACGTATCGAAAATACGGTGGAAGATTTTCGTTATGACCGTTTCCATCAAGTCTTCCGGCTGATCCATTTCGTCTTTAATCAGGTTGAAAACTTTGGAATAGTCAATAGTGTCTTCGAGTTTGCGAATGATTTTACTATTGGTCGAATAGGAAATCCACGCATTGACTTCAAAAGTTCCACCCAATTCTTTTTCACCGGGATACAAGCCATGATTGGCTCTAAAAAGGATATTTTTTAATTCGATTTTTAGCATGATAGTGCAAGAGACAGTTTAAAGATTATTGTTGAGATGAGAAGTTGTAAAATCCGTAAGTCCGAAAGATATTTAAAGAATAAAAGTTAACGAGATTATCCTTCAAATATACGGCAAACATCATCTAGTCCTACCGACTATCCGACTTACCACCTTTCGGACTTTTTTTTATCTAAACACCAAGCGTTTCCGTAAAATACCTTTCCGCATCCAAAGCCGCCATACAACCAGAACCAGCGGCGGTAATAGCTTGACGATAAGTTTTGTCCTGAACGTCACCAGCAGCAAAAACGCCCGGCACATTCGTCTTGGTGGAGCCTGGAACAGTCTTGATATAACCGTCTTCAAACAGATCAATATAGCCTTTGAAAATATCGCTGTTGGGTGTGTGACCAATAGCCACGAAGAAACCTCCTACAGGAATATCCTGCACCTCTCCGGTTTGTGTATTCTTAATACGGACGGCTTCTGTTTTTTCTTCACCCAAGATTTCCTGCGTTTCACTGTTCCAATACAGTTTGATATTGGGCGTAGCCAATACACGGTCTTGCATGACCTTGCTGGCTTTCATTCCACTTTTGTCTTTTCGGACAATCATGTGGACGGTCGTTGCTAGTTTGGATAAGTAAAGGGCATCTTCGCAAGCCGTGTCGCCAGCACCGACAATAGCCACTTCCTGATTTCTGAAAAAGAATCCGTCACATACCGCACAGGCACTCACGCCATAGCCGTTCAGTCTTTGTTCGCTTGGCAAGCCCAACCATTTAGCGGTCGCACCAGTGGAGATGATGACTGATTCAGCCTCAATCCATTTGTTTTCATCGATTTCCACACGGTGTACAGGTCCGGCAAAATCAACTTTTGTCGCAATACCGTAACGGATGTCGGCGCCCATCCTTTTAGCTTGTTTTTCCAAATCTACCATCAAGTCGGGGCCCATGATTCCGTCAGGATAACCGGGGAAGTTTTCCACGTCAGTCGTTATCGTCAACTGTCCGCCTGGTTGCAAACCTTGATACACGACCGGATACATATTGGCACGCGCAGCATAGATAGCCGCCGTATAGCCTGCCGGTCCGGAACCTATAATCAAACAATGTACTTTTTCTATATTCTCACTCATAAAATCAAAATATTAAAATAATTGCTGCAAATTTACGGCTTTAAATCCTCAAATAACGTAACCAGAATCTATATTGACATAGATAAAACAAAACCAATTATGAAAAAAATACTGCTGCCTCTAACTGTTTTAGCATTTGGCGTATTGCCGATGAGTTCTTGTGATACAGTTCAAAATCTTTCCAATTCTCTGCCCGGAATAACCAACAGTGGAGTTCTGACACAAAATGAAGCACAGCAAGGCATCCAACAGGCGCTGCTGAACGGCATCATCGACGGCATTACTAACCTGAATAAGACAGATGGCTTCTTTGGTAATGCCGCATACAAACTTTTCCTTCCCGAAGATGCACAAAAAGTGGTTAGCACGCTGAAAACTTTGGTTATGGGAAGTCTTGTAGATAATGCTGTATTGCAAATCAATCGCTCCGCAGAGGATGCGGTCGGCGCAGCCAAGCCCATATTTGTCAATGCCGTTAAGCAGATGACGGTAACGGATGCCATACAGTTAGTGAAAGGTGGCAATAACTCCATTACCAATTATTTCAAGTCAAAAACTACCGACCAGTTGATTGCGGCATTCAAACCTGTGATTAGCAGTTCACTGAACAAAACGAGTGCTACCAAATATTATGGTGATCTTGTCAATGCTTACAACAATATCCCATTAACCAAAAACAAAATCAATCCCGACCTTACGGACTACGTTGCACGTAATGCGACCAACGCTCTCTTTGACCAGATTGCAAAAGAGGAAGTTAACATCCGCCAAAATCCAGTTGCCCGCACGACGGACATTCTGAAAAAAGTATTTGGACAACAATCAAAATAGAAAAAATGCGGCATAATTGCCGCATTTTTTATTACTCCATTTCCATGAAAAACGAGTAAACAAAAGCATAAAGGAACAATTCTCCAATATTTCCTAATTTTGCGCTATCTAACAGAAATGGAAATTTTTATTATTCTCGTGCTCATTCTATTGAATGGCTTTTTTTCTTTGGCAGAAATCTCGTTGATTTCCTCCCGAAAAGTAAGACTGGAAGCACAGGCACACAAAGGCGACAAGAAAGCCAAAAAGACATTGGGACTCATTAACAAACCCGATGTTTTTCTATCCACCGTACAGATTGGCATTACGCTGGTCGGAATCCTCACGGGTATTTTTTCCGGTGACCAAATCAAGAAAGATTTTGCAGATATATTGGGTAAGGTTGAATTTTTAAAACCTTATAGCCAAACGGTGGCGACGATTGTAATAGTTATCATCATCATGTACTTGTCTTTGGTATTGGGCGAACTAGTTCCTAAAAGAATTGGGTTAACCAATCCGGAAAAAACGGCGAAAATGGTAACGGCTCCGATGCAGTTTATCATCACGATTGCCAAACCATTTATCTGGATATTGAACAAATCTTCCAAAATCATTATCAAGCTATTGGGCATCAGGGAAGGCGACAGCCAGATAAGTGAAGAAGAAATCAAAGCTATCATCAACGAAGGAACGGAACAGGGAACTATCGAACAGGCTGAACAGCAAATCATTACACGTGTTTTTTCCCTAGGCGACAGAACGATTACGTCCATGATGACGCATCGTAGCGACGTTGTCTGGCTTGACGTCAATACAAGCGTTGACAGTGTCAAGAAGGATTTCGAACTGCATTCCGTCTATCCCGTTTCGGAAAACAATATCGACCAGATAAAAGGTGTTGTCTTTATCAAAGATCTGTTTGCCGCACCAAGTGGCACTAAAGTCGGCGATATAGCAAAACCCGTCATGTACGTTCCCGAAAACATCACGGCTTACCATCTTTTGGAAAAATTCAAAAAGAGCAAAATCCACTATGCTATCATCGTGGACGAATACGGTACACTGCAAGGTATCATTACGTTGCATGATATATTGGAAGCGATAGTCGGCGAAATGGCGGAAGCGGACGACACGGATATTGACATCGTAAAAAGAGACGACGGCAGCTATATCGTGGACGGACAGATGCCATTCTACGACTTTCTTTCGCATTTCAATATTGAATGGTCTGACGAAGAGAAAGACAACAATGAAGAATACGATACCGTTGCCGGATTTATATTGCACCGTCTGGAACACATTCCGGTAGTCGGGGAAAAGCTAATACACAAAGATTTTACTTTTGAGATTCTAGACATGGACGGGCATCGTATCGACAAGGTATTGGCTATCCGCAAAAAACATATTGAGGAGCAAGATATTAGCGGAGATGCGTAGAATATAGGAATGTAGTTTAAAATAAGAGATTTCTCTCTAGCCTGAGGCGAAATCGAAATGACGTTTATTTTACGAAAAATGAACGTCATTTCATGTGAAGAACGAGCGAGAAATCTATTTAACTATTACCGTTCCCAGCTTTTGAGTCAATCTCGTTTCCTCGTTTTTTAGGTGCTGATAGACTTTTATATAAGTCAATATAATGTCAGAAGAGGCTTCTGTTTTGAGCTTTTCCTCAACATCCAGTTTTAGGCGCATTATTTTGTGTAGTAGATAAAACACTACACTTTTTTCAACGTCTTCTCGCCAATCATAATGTTCCGCTGGCTTAGTGTTACCAAGTTTCTCGTCCCAACGATTACTTAATTGATAGGGGAAAATAGTAATATCCGCAATCAGTTGCTGCAAATCCATCCCACTGCTGTATTGAAGCGTTTTCGTCGTTGGCTGGTTGCCGGTTACATATTCATTTTGATAGAGTTGATACAAACTATACAAGGCCTCGTCTTCTATTTTGTACGTATCGACCTGTTCAAATATATAGTCCGCAACGGTTTGCTCGCCTTCCCATATCTCCAAACCATAATCCAACAATACACGAACAATATTTTTTTCCTGCGCCAAATCCTTGTTGAGAATCAATATTGTATTTGATTCCGAAGCAACTTCTTCTGTTGATTCTACTTTATTTGCAGTAACATTTTGCGTGCGGCGGTCTTCTTTTTCTAAGCGGTCACGTTTATATTTATTGACAAGATTGGTCAGTCCACCTTCGTCGATTTTCAATATATCTGAACAGCGACGGATATAGTCTTGAAGTTTGGTAAAATCTTCCGTGCGGTCGATTTTACTTAACGTCTCCGCAATATGGTTGACGGCATCATTCTTTTTATTAACGTCATTGCCCGCATCGCTGAGCATCACATCCAACTGGAAAAGAATAATGTCTTTTTTATTTTCGGCTACGAATTGTCGGAACGCGTCCTCCCCTACTTTTTTGACATAACTGTCCGGGTCTTCGTTGTCGGGAATCAATACCAGATGGACATTCAGACCTTGCTCAATCGCCATATCCAAACCGCGCATAGCTGCTTTGATACCTGCAGCATCACCATCGTAGATGATGGTTAGGTTTTTGGTATATTTTTTTATGAGCCGCAACTGGTCGGTAGTTAATGAAGTACCACCACTCGAAACAACGTTTTCCACTCCAGCTTGAAAAAGACTGATAACGTCCGTATAACCTTCAACAAGATAGCATTCATCCAAACGGTCAATCGCCTGAC
>JAATFC010000343.1 GCA_015655435.1 Chitinophagales bacterium
TTGTTAAAATTATTTTGAGTTGTTCAAGGCATTGATGGCTGCCTGTACTGCCGGGTCTTTGATGTTATGGACGATATAGTAACCTTCGGGAAACCATTTAATCCTTGCGATATTGGCTTTGAAATCGTCCAATATGCTAGCCTTCGCTTTCGGACTTATATTGGATAGTTGCAGGATTCTATTTTGTGCAAATCGGACAATTTCTGTCCATTCCTGTTCACCTGGGTTATATTTTGCATTAAGGTCAAGCGGTGAGGTGAATGCGTCCAATATGTTTCTGTGCTGTTCGTAATATATCAACGCAAGCTCGTTGAGCCAACCATGAATATGCAATTCTATGGCAACATTGGGATGTTCCGTCGAATCGTATGGAACGAAAATGTCGGGACTGATACCGCCACCGTCATAGACGGTCTTTCCGTTTGGTGTTTTGTATGCTTTTCCATGGTTTTTCACAGTGTCGCCGTGTTCCAGCTCGCCACTGTCCAGTCTTTTTTGCAAATCACTTTCGTAATCGTCCATTCCGTTGCCGTAGGATTTTTGTATGCAACGCCCCAGCGGTGTATAGTATCGCGCAACGGTCAAGCGCAACGCTCCTCCATTCGAAAGATTATATTGTTCTTGTACCAGTCCTTTCCCAAAAGTGCGGCGTCCGATGATGGTGGCTCTATCCCAATCCTGCAAAGCTCCAGCGACAATTTCGCTTGCAGAGGCGGATTCTTCATCCACTAAAAGGGTAATTTTTCCTTTTTCAAACAAACCGTCTCTTTTGCATTTATAGTCTGTTCTGCCCATCTTTACGCCTTGCGTATATACGACCAATTTGTTGTCAGGCAAAAATTCGTCCACTACGTCAACCGCCTGTTGCAATATACCGCCACCATTTCCCCTGAGGTCCAATATTAATTGCTGCAATCCTGTTTTTTTCAACTTATCCATTGCTATCATAAATTCGGGATAAGTTGTTTCGGAGAAGCGGGCGATTTTGATATATCCTGTATTGGACGTAATCATGTAAGCCGCGACAACAGAGGGTTTGGGCACGACTGCTTTTGAAATAGTAAAAGTTTTTGGTTGGTTGTTTCGTACAACTGTCAATACGATTTTACTCTCCTTGATATTTTTGATACGTAGGCGAATGCTGTCGGTTGTGTAACCTTTTCCAATAAGGGAAATTCCATTGTTGGCACTGATGATACGATCTCCTTTTTGCAAACCGGCTTTCGCAGATGGTCCGTCAGGAAATAGATTCATCACGATGGCCGTGTCTTCTTTCATCTGATAGTCTACTCCCAAGCCTAGATAACTCCCAGCCATATCTTCGTTAATGTTCTGCAGTTCTTCGGGCGTGATGTAAGTAGAGTGAGGGTCTAGGCTGCCCAATATTTTGTCTATGGATTTTACTTGGAACGTATCCATATTGATGGGGTCTACATAATCTTTGTTGATTAATCCCATAATCTCGTCCATGGGAGAAAGTTTTTCATTCTTGAAAAACTTAGCGCCAATACGGTCACGGCTCAACTTGTACCCGATGAACATACCTGCAATCAAAACGATGGAAAACAGTAACGGGAGCCAGATTTGATATTTTCTATTACGCATTATATCTGTGTTCTAAGGAAGTGCGAATATCCGCATAAAAAAGCTAATATTGATATAAATGAACCATCTTATCATGGAAAGCATTTTTTGTTTGTAACTTTCGAACCGAAATCACAATTTATGCCTACAATACTGATAGCGGACAGCGGTGCTACCAAATGCGAATGGGTTTTGCTTTCCAACGGAAAAAAGAAGAAAATCTCGACTCAAGGTATTTCTCCGTATTTCTTGTCGGGCGACCAGATTGTCGCTTTGCTGGAAAAAGAGCTGGTGCCAAAATTGAAAAACGCCTCCATCGATGCGCTTTATTATTATGGTACGGGTTTGCTCAATCCCAACAATGTCAAGCTACTCAAGAAAGTATTGAAAAAAGTCTTTCCCGAAATTAAAACGATTGAAGCGACTGACGATATGTATGCTGTGGCACATGCAACTTGTGGTAACGAAAAGGGCCTGGCTTGTATATTGGGAACAGGTTCTAATTCGTGTTTTTATAATGGTAAAAAAATAACGGACAGAAGGACGGGCGTCGGATATATATTGGGCGACGAGGGGAGCGGAGCTTATCTAGGTAAAAAAGTTTTGCAATACTATCTTTACAATACGTTTGACGAAGAATTGATGGCAAAATTTATCGCTCGATTCGATGTACAGTCTTCGTTCGAAGTGATAGAGCATGTTTACCGTCAACCTTTGGCAAACCGCTATATTGCTAGTTTTGCTATTTTCCTTGCCGAAAACCGCGGACACTATATGATTGAAAATATCATCGAAGACGGAATCAATGATTTTATAACGGCACATCTTTATAAATTTCCGCAGGCGTGGTCTAACCCGATTCATTTTTCGGGAAGTATTGCGTATGGATTCAAAGATGTATTGACCGACTTGTGTAGTTCGTATGAATTGACAATCGGAAGCATCGTTAAAGAGCCAATGCCGGGGTTGATTAAGTTTTATAGTGGCAAGTAGGGTTTGGATATCTAAATGGAATTACAATATATCGAACAAAAAAAGCGCTTCGCTAAAAATTAGCGAAGCGCTTTTTTTATAGTGTTACGAATCTTATTTAGTTGTGATTTTTTCCTTTTCGTCGATTAAGTTATCTATTTGCTGTACGGTCAATTTTTTTGCAATGATTCTTTTTTTGTCATCCAAAAGATATATAGTCGGAGTCTGTGTTACGTCGTACAGTTGGCGATAATTTGGAACTTGGTTTTTTGCATCTGCTTCACGTTCCTCTTTGGTTTGCATGACATTTGTCCATTCGCCGAGGTTGTGGTCGTTGATAAATTTTTTCCATTCTTTGGTATATTCCTCACCAGTATTGACCGCATAGATATTCAGACCTTTTGCATTCCATTTTGCAAAATACATAGAGTCGATTTCGGGTACGGTAACCTTACAGTGACTGCATTCTGGATCCCAAAATAATACTAAAGTATATTTTGCATTCAGACTAGAAAGTTGATGAAATGCACCTGAAGAATCTTTCAAGTTGAGGTCAGGAGCATTCTCGCCGATTTGGTTTGCCATCAGGTTGTAAGCACGGTTGAATATAAATTCTTTCTGCTTTTGCGTAAGCCAAGCTGTGTCGCCTTTGGAGAAATAGTTATTGAACAAAAAAAGGAAAACCTTATCCTGTCCCATGATTTCCGGATTGATGTATTTGTCCGTAAATTTTCCTAAAAGATAACGGTACATTTCCTTTCCTTCCCTTGCCGACAACAACATATAGTTGACTTCTTTGATGACAGAATCAGGAGTAGGATGGACGTAGTATTTATAGTATTCGTCTAGTTTTGGTTCAAAGAAAGGTGTGTGCAATATCCTGTCGTCGCTGAAATCCACATTGCCCCAATAGTGGTCTTTCACGTAAAAGAAAGGTGCAAGTGAATCTTTTCCGGAAGCTTTTGGTGCGGTAGGACGCTGCATCGCCTGGAAAAAAGCCGTCAGCATACTATTGGGATGCTCTTTGATAAACGTCGTCCTGTAGCCGTCAAAAGCTTTTGTTTCTAGGGAAATTTTATTTTGTATAGTTGCCGAATCCTGTTTTGTTTTAGCAGTAGTAAACTGTGTCTGTAAATCCTGTATTTGTTTACCGTGGCTGTTGATATAACGGGAATAGTCACTATAATATTTGTTTTCAACCGAGCCCGCAACTGTTATATTGGATAGTTGTGTAGTGTCGGCAGACAAACTGAAATGTTGTCCCGCATCCATCAGAAAATCAAACAAAATAGCATGGTCTGGCGAGACCATGAAATAAATACCTTGCGGCAGAGTGGAATCGCCTTTCAGTATTCCCTTACTGTTGTTGTCCAAATAAACAGAATCCGTTAGGTTCTTGAATTTTCCGTAATAATTTCCCACATACAACCAAGTGTTCTTAAATGGCTTTATAGTTACGGGAATGGAATAGCCCTTCTTCTGCGTTTGCGCAAAAGAAGGAACTATAAACAAAAACATTGCTATTGTACAAAAAAATCTACGCATGTATCCGAATAAATAGAGTTATAAAGTTTCTTTCAACCATCCAAAAAATTCTCTTTGCCATACCATTGCATTCTGTGGTTTCAATACCCAATGGTTTTCGTCGGGGAAATATAGTAGTTTGCTCTTAATGCCTTTCAACTGTGCTGCCTGAAAAGCTTGTTGTCCCTGCTCGATAGGAACACGAAAATCTTTTCCGCCTTGTACAATCATGATCGGCGTGTTCCATTTATCTACCAAATTGCTTGGCGATTGGCCGAAAGAGCGTTGAGCGACCGCATTGTTTTTGTCCCAATATGCACCGCCTTTCTCCCAGTTTTCAAACCACATCTCGTCCGTAGTTCCATACATACTCCTAAAATCAAAAACGCCGTCATGCGCTATAAATGTTTTGAACCTTCCGTTGTGCACCCCTTCCAATGCAAATACAGAGAAACCTCCGAAACTCGCTCCGACTGCGGCTCTTCGAGCCGTGTCCACGTACGATTCTTTGGAAACATTGTCAATAGCATCGAGATAATCTTGGATGACCTGACCGCCCCAGTCTTTGCTGACCGCCTCGTTCCATTGCGTTCCAAATCCCGGTTGACCGCGACGGCAAGGAACGACAACGACATAACCTTGTGATGCCATCAACTGAAAGTTCCAACGATAGGAAAAGAACTGTGTAGTCGGCGATTGCGGACCGCCTTGGCAATAGAGTAGGGTAGGGTATTTTTTGTTTTTGTCAAATTTGGGTGGAAACACAACCCATACCATCATCTTTTTGTTGTCGGAGGTTGTAATCCATCTGCGTTCAGTTTGGATATTGTCCAGTGAACTATAAATGTCTTTGTTTGCTTCCGTCAATTGTTGCATGCTTCCGTCCTTGATATTGACACTATACAGGTCGGAGGAGTGTGACATGGATTCTTTCGCAACAATTAGAGTCTGTCCTTTTTGTCCGACTATATTGTTCACGTCAAAATCTCCTTTGGTAATCTGACGAATAGTGGGCATCATGCGCAAAAGCCCGATATCATTGACGGAGAACAATTGTATCGTTCCGTCAACGGGAGCTGTGAAAAACAAATACTTTCCATCTTCGCTCCATCTGAAACTTTCGACGTGGATATTGTTGCGGCTGCCTGTCAGATTGACCGCAGCTCCGTTGGTCATCACAATAAGGTCTTGCTTGTCTGCTTCATAACCTGCTGTTTTCATCCGCAACCAAGCCATCTTCCCATTAGGAGAAAATGCAGGTGCTACATCGTAACCCTTGTTGCTTTCGGTTAGGTTTTTCGTTTTCCCCGTTGCAATATCGTATTCAAATATGTCCGTATTGGTGCTGATAGCATACGCCGTTCCAAATTCTTTTTTGGTAACGTAAATAATCTTTTTGCTGTCTGGAGAAAAGATGAAATCCTCGTCACCGCCATAAGGTTGTTGTGGACAGAAATAAGGTTCGTCTTTCATGATGTCCGTCTTGTTCTTTTCGTCTGAAGTGGGAGCAAAGAAAATATGACTGAATTTCCCGTCAAACCAAGTGTCCCAATGACGATAATTCAAAGACGTGTAAACTGCTGCAGTCGTATTGGGCAAGTCGCCATATTTGTCCTTTCCCATTACTTTTTGTAAAGCGACATCATCGTTACTGATTTTATATTTTCCATCAGGAGAAATCCTGTCGTCGGCAACTAAAATTTTTGTGTCAACTTCCTGTATTTCCTGAGGTGCGCCACCTGCAAAGGGAATCTTATAGTATTTGCTATGGCTTTTGTTTTCCTGCACACTAGGTGTCGAAACTTTATAGACTATAAAGTTTTTGTCTTTGGACAATCCAATAGGACTTACTCTTCCCAATTGCCATAAAAGCTCCGGTGTCAAAACCTGCTGTGCATCAATTTTGCTCATTCCTGCTACTAATGTTAATGCTAATAAAATTTTTTTCATCTGGTTGATTGTTGATTTTCAGATGGAAGTCGGTGTGAGAAAAGGACGTTTACTGTTGTGCATTTTTCCCGCACTTCATTTCATTTATAGTTTTAAATAGTAATTGCTCAAGTTTATTTTGAAACCGGTGTTACCGATGTGTCGGACAGGTTTAATGTTTGTCCCGGTGCTGTCGGTGTCGTTGTGGATTGTGAGGAATCCGAGCTTGTTTGATTTTGAGGAACACTAGAGTTCTGACCGTGGTCCAATCCCATCATCGTAACAATGTTGTTTTTGTCAAATGCAACTTTCCAATTTCCGTCTATTTTTTTTACGGTTACGGACAGCGGATTTTGTTGCGTTTCAGAACGAACATTTGCCGTTGCAATGTCGCCATTGACTTTGATATCGCTAATCAAAA
>JAATFC010000027.1 GCA_015655435.1 Chitinophagales bacterium
CCCTGCCCGAATCAAAACATTCTTTATGCTTAGCGTCGCTTATTGCTGGATTGGAAGACGAATAAGGCAAACTCATACCCAATGCTTCCGCAACAGATGCCATCGTATTGGCAGTGTACATACCACCACAAGCACCTGCTCCCGGACAGCTATGTTTGATAATCTGTTTGTACTCCTCGTCATCAATCGTTCCTTTTATTCTTTGTCCCAATGCTTCAAAAGCAGATATGATGTTCAATTCTTTGCCATCCAGACAACCTGGAGCAATTGTACCGCCATATACCATGATGGAAGGGCGGTTAAGTCGTCCCATTGCCATCAATGTGCCCGGCATATTTTTGTCACAACCCGGAATACCTATAATCGCGTCATAGTATTGCGCTCCGCAAATAGTCTCTATGCTATCTGCTATAACATCACGGCTCACCAATGAATAGTGCATACCAGCCGTACCGTTACTCATACCATCACTTACTCCAATCGTATTGAAACCCAAACCCACCAAACCACTAGACCAAACACCTTTTTTGACAATCTGTGCCAAATCGTTGAGGTGCATATTACAAGTGTTGCCATCGTAGCCCATGCTTGCAATACCTACTTGCGCCTTTGCCATGTCTTCGTCCGTCAACCCGATACCGTAAAGCATCGCCTGTGCAGCAGGCTGTGTCGGGTCTTGCGTCAATCTTTTGGAAAATCGGTTTAGTTCCACTGAGATTGTATTGCCTTCGTTGTTCATTTTAACTTTAGTATTTCTTAAGTTCGTTGAGAAAAGTATCTATAAAAAAACCCGCCTCGGAAGGCGGGTTATATTAAAATCTATTTTTTCTAGACTATATAATTCCACCTCCCTCTATTAGAGGAATAATAATCACCACCACGATAATAATAATCTGGCGAACGAAAACGATTCTATTTAAAACGCTGTGGTTCATAATTGTGAAATTGCACAGCGAATATAAATATTTCTATTAAAACAAAAAATATTTTTGCTTTCGTTTCAGACTATAAAAGAACTTATAAATTATCAATTGCGATTTATGAATTGTGAAAACAACTCTTAATGAGTATAGCTATACAACTCTATCATCGCTCAAAACTTTAATTTTTCAAACTAAATAATAGTCGATTTGCCAATACCGACTGTGTTCCTGTTTACTTCAGCAGGAATTTTGTTTTCGATGAAATCTTTAATCAAATCACCAATAGTCGTAGTAGCGTAACTATTGACCGCATCAATATCTTTACTTACAAATCCTTTTTCCAAAGTCCATGCAACTGCATTTCTAACGAGATTCGCTTCTTCAGTCAGATTGAAATAATCCAACAGCAAAGCGGCAGACAATATGGATGCTAGTGGATTCGCGATGTCTTTTCCGGCAGCTTGAGGATAGGAACCGTGAATAGGTTCGAACAATGCCGTCCTATCACCAATAGACGCGGAAGGCAACAATCCAAGCGAACCGCTCAATACGGATGCCTCGTCACTAATGATATCACCAAACATATTTTCCGTCAATACAACATCGAACTGTGCAGGGTTAATGATAATCTGCATGGCTGTATTGTCAACGAACAGATAATCTACCGTAACGTCTGCATAGTCTTTGGACATTTCCTGCACGACTTTTCTCCACAGTCTCGACGTTTCCAATACGTTGGCTTTATCGACTAGCGTCAAATGTTTTTTTCTTTTTTGCGCGGCCTCAAATGCCAGTTTTGCAACGCGTTCTATTTCATAAACGGAATAAGTACAATCATCAGAAGCACTCAGACCGTCTTCGCTTTTTGTTTTCTTTCCAAAATAAATACCACCTGTCAACTCACGGTAAATCAAGAAATCCACACCTTGCAGTTTTTCGTTCTTCAACGGAGACAAATGTCCCAAAGTCGGGTATATCGTAATTGGACGGATATTGGAAAAAAGATTGAGTTCTTTTCTGATTTTGAGCAGACCTTGTTCCGGACGGACTTTTGCATTAGGGTCGTTGTCATATTTAGGGTCACCTATCGAGCCGAACAATACAGCATCTGTCTTACGGCAGGATTCCAGCGTTTCATCCGGAAGCGGATTGCCTGTTTTGTCGATTGCTATTGCGCCCATCAATTGATAGTCGTAGGTAAATGAATGACCAAACTGTTCTGCAATGGCATCCAATACCTTGATGGATTGCTGCGTTACTTCCGGACCGATGCCGTCTCCTAGGATAACTGTAATATTCTTGTTCATTGGTTAATTATTGTAAGCTCTTGTTTAATTCTATTTTTTATAGTCGGGTTTCCTTTTTCTAGATGTAGTACGTGTTCTATGCACAATGGTATTTCATTTTCATAATGACTGATATAAAGTAATGTCGTGTCAATCTTAGCGCACAGTTCGTTTATCATACGAACAAATTCCCTTGTCTGCACTTCGTCCAAACCTTGACATGGCTCGTCCAGCAAGAGCAATGGTGGATTTTTTAGCAAGGCATTTGCCAATAGAACCATTCGTTGCTGTCCGGAAGAAAGCGTCGATAAACGGTTACGCTGAAATGTCTCTAGATGAAAAACGCGTATCCATTCCTGCACTTTGGCTTCTTGTTGCTCCGTGAGTTTTTTGAACAAACCCATCGTGTCGAACAGACCGCAAGCAATAGCGTCATGCACGCTCAGGTTTTTGTCATAATAGGCAAACACTTCGGGAGAAACAAATCCAATAGGTTTCTTCACATCCCAAATACTTTCGCCCTGTCCGCGTCTTTTGTCAAACAGATAGATTTCATTGGCATAAGCTTGTGGATTGTCGCCCGTAATCAAACTCAACAGCGTTGATTTCCCTGCACCATTATGTCCTTGTAATAACCACTTCTCTCCTCTTTTAACCGCCCAGTTGATGTCGTTCAATATTGTTTTGTCTCCATATCTGACGGACGTATGCACCATACGAATGGCATTTTTAAAATCCATATTGGACGCTTGCCATTCTATATTGTCAATGTTAATTTCAAATGGATTAGAAAGAGACTGAGGAACAAAGTCTTCTTTCCTAACGTATTGATGATTTCCGTCGCTAGCAAGTTCCAATACATGCGTTATAGAGTCGGGGAAAGCATGGTGCACTCCTGAAATGATGATAAAAGTCGTACCATCATTGGTTTTTTCGTCAATAATGCGGTATAGTTTTTTACGACTTTCTTTGTCCAAACCAATAAACGGTTCGTCCAAAATCATTATCTGTGTTGGTTGCAACAATGCCTTGATAATCTGAAAACGCTTATGCTCTCCACTCGACAACTGGATAACCGGTGCATTTCTGCGACTTTCCATTTGCAATTCCGCTAGCAGAAAATCAATCTGTTCAATATTAGGAGATACTTGTTGTAGTTCTTCCAATACCGTATAGCAGTCGTCAACATCTGAACTATTAAATCTTTGTTGATAGTAAAAACCGGTTGTCAGATTGCCTCGGTTTTTCAGACTATAACGTTGCTCAATCAATAATGTATTGGGCAAAAGTTGGTTATCCTCACTATTATAGTTGACGGAGAGCGTTCCCAACACGTATAATCTTTTAGCCAAAGCCTTTGCCAATATAGTTTTGCCAACACCGGACGCACCTGTAATAATCAGATTTTCTCCTTTATGAAGAATAAAATCCACATCACTCAAAATGGTTTTTCCATCCTGTATGATTTTTAGGTTTTGTGCGTGTATGACCGGAGTTAGAGGCATGTACTTGGTTGAGATATTAGATTCTTGTTTTTTCGTAAGATTCTATTTCGTCCTTGATACTCAGTAGATAGTCGATATCGTCAAATCCGTTAAGCAAACAAGTTTTTTTATAGTTGTTTATTTCGAAATGTGCCGTCCCATCTTGATTATCGGCATATTTAGCATCCAATATTTTTATAGTCTGCGCCTCTAGGTTAACTTCTATTTCTACTTTAGGATTAGCCTCGGCAGACGCAAATATTTTTTGCAAAAAATCCTCTGTAACCTGTACAGGCAAAAGAAAATTGTTCAACGCATTGTTCTTAAATATATCTGCAAAAAAACTGCTGACAACAACATCAAATCCATAGTCCTTGATAGACCACGCCGCATGCTCGCGAGAAGAGCCACAACCAAAATTTTTTCCCGCAACCAAAATTTTTCCTGAATAAATCTTGTTATTCAAAGGAAAAGATTCGATTGGTTGGTTTTCATCATCATTTTTATATCGCCAGTCGCGGAAAAGATTTTTTCCAAATCCATCCCTACTGGTTGCCTTTAGAAAACGAGCAGGAATAATCTGGTCCGTATCGATATTTTCCAATGTAATTGGGACGATACTCGTAGATATCATCTTTCTGTCCGATTGAAATTTTGCAGTACTCTGGTCTGCTTTCTTATTGGCTTCCGCTTGTTGTATATTAAGAATCTCGCTCATATTAAATTACGAATTGTGAATAAAGACTTATGAATTAACCGCTTTTAATTTTATATTCCTGTTTTTATGGATACTAACAAATATTGCGGTTAACTCATTTCCTTCTTTTATCAATGATATTAATAACTCTTTCTTGTTTTCTATTAAATCCGTTTCATTAATTATTTCCAACCAATATAAAGATTCATCGGTTTCTTCAATAACAATGGCTACTTTATTGATGAAATCTGCATCAGATTTGGCTCTTGATATGGCTCTACAGTTTGCGCCAACAGAGCCAGCCAAACGAATTAATTGTTTGCCAATCTCAAAACCTGCTGCATTTTTCGGAAGAAATGTACAAACGTGACTTACATTTATATGATACGTTTTTGTTCTTTCTTGTAGATTAA
>JAATFC010000332.1 GCA_015655435.1 Chitinophagales bacterium
AAATGCTTCTGTAAAAATTTCAGGATAAAAAGCTTTCTGTTTATTCTAAATGGCATCAAATTCTGCCTGTAAATCCGAACGGTAAAAGTCTGGAATATACCTTTTGCATTCTTGTAATAACTGAAAAGCCAATTGACCCGGCGTCAAATTTTCCTCATACAACCTTTTTGCAATCGACATTCCGTCAATGATTTGCCCTTCATCTTCATTTTTAGCTTTACGGCTGCTTTTATAGCCTCGTTTTTTATTGATAGCTAAAAGCACACGGGCTATTTCTGTTTTTTCGATTTTTTCGGTGACGGATTTTGCCCGCAAACGCCATGTTTCAAATGTAGTCCGTTTGCCATCTTCCGCAAGAATAGCATCATTGGTAATAATGCTCGCAGAGAGCAAAGCTTCAATCAGATTTTGCCTGCGCAACTGATATCTGTCAAGATTCCGCCGCATCCCACGTTTCAATGTGCGGTCGGCATTTACCGACACGGGTTTGCCTTTTTCAAAATTAGTTTGTTCATCCGTGGTCAAAGGATTGACACGAGCACCTATCTGGATTATTTGGGATTCTTCGGAAGTATTGCCTTCAATGATATGAGCCCAACCAATGCTGGTAGTACCGAGGTCAAGCCCGAGAATATTTTTCCTCATAATAGTATTATTATCGTTTTATTTGATTGACTATAAAATTAAGAATAAATATTTCTGATAATTACGGAAATCCATAATCACGAATAAAATTTCTATTCTATATTTGTATCCGAAAGCAATTCACAATAAGGATTTTTCCGTTGTGAAAACATTTAGTACCTCGCCTATCTGCGGGGTTTTTTATTTTATATTACATATACCCATATTATCTTTCCCTCACAATCGAAACCGCAATCTTGCTCCCAAAATATTCTTTATCACGAGAAAAATACCGTTGTCAGCACTCATTCGGAAAAATGGCACGGTTTTGACAGTAAAAATTGTTTGTTATTGCTTTAAATACAATACTTTAGTATCCTTATTTAAAACTCAATTATTAAAAAACGAAAAACATGAACATTTTAAAAGCACCAGCACTAATGGCTGCGGTTGTAACGGTTGGCATGGTTTCCTGCAAGCCAAACGATGCTAAGATTAAAACTGAAATCGAGACAAAACTGAAAACCGAACAAGGTTTATCCGCCGTTACGGTTGATGTACAAAAAGCTGCTGTAACCCTTGCTGGCACTACCGACTCCGATGCGGCAAAGGCAACGGCAGAAACCGATGCTAAAGGCGTAAAAGGCGTAGAATCCGTGGCAAACAACATCACGGTTAACGCACCGGCTCCTACTCCGACAATTACAACCAATGCTCCGACAATCAATCCTGACGACGCATTGACTACAGCAGTGAAAGACGCAACTAAAGATTTCGCAGGAGTGAAAGCTGACGTGAAAGATGGTATTGTAACATTGACTGGCGACATCAAACGTGCAGATTTACCTAAGTTGTTACAAGGAATCGCAGCATCCAAACCTAAGAAAGTTGAAAACAAACTAACCATCAAATAACTCCCAAAATCAAACAATATGGCATTACAGGATAAATATCAACAGCTCATCAGCCAAGCAACTTCTGCTGGTGTCAGCAACTTGAATGTAAAAGAACAAGATAACGTTTTGTATATTTCCGGCGACGCGCCTTCCGCTGATGTTAAGAACCAATTGTGGGATACCTACAATACGATTGACCCAGATTTCCGTGCAGGAGATTTAGTATTGGATGTCAATGTTGGCAATGCTGTCGACGGCGGAAAAGTCAAAGTCGTTACACAACAATCCAACCTCAATATCCGTAAAGGACCAGGAACAGACCAACCTATCGTAGGAAAAGCTGCGCATGGTGACACTATCACATTATTGAGCAAGGCTAATGCGCAATGGTGGCTGGTCAAGGACAATGACGGAGAAGAAGGTTACGCTTATGCACAATATTTGGAACCAGTTTCTTAGGAAAATATCCAGTTATTCCAATATAAAAAAGCCCCGAATCTTATGGATTCGGGGCTTTTTTGGTTTTAATATTTTGTCTATTAATAGTCTGCGAACTCTCCTGTATTGTGAAGTTGGTTCAATGCACTTGTCAACTGTTCGTCATTGGGAGCTTTACCATGCCATTCATGGTGACCTACCATGAAATCAACGCCATAGCCCATCTGGGATTTCATCAATATGACAACAGGCACATTATTGACCAACAATTTTTTAGCTTCTCCAAGAGCATGGATGATAGATGCAATATCGTTTCCTTTTTCTACAACGAGAACTTGCCATTTGAATGCCTTAAACTTAGCTTCCAGATCACCCAAGTCCATTACTTCTTTTGTAGGGCCGTCAATCTGTTGTCCATTCCAATCAATAGTCGCAATATAATTGTTCAATCCAAAATTAGGTGCGGCCATAATCGCCTCCCAGTTTTGTCCTTCGTTCAACTCGCCATCACCGTGCAGGGAATAAACAATATTATCATCACCGTTGTGTCTTTTTGCCAAAGCCGCCCCGATGGCAACGCTCATACCCTGACCCAAAGAACCACTTGCGATGCGGATGCCCGGAAGGTGTTCGTGTGTTGTTGGGTGACCTTGCAGACGGGAATTCAGTTTTCTGAAAGTTGCCAGTTCGGAAACAGGAAAATATCCCGCCCTTGCCAATGTGCTATAGAAAACAGGAGAAATATGTCCGTTGGACAAAAAGAAAACATCTTCGTCCTTAGCGTCCATGTCAAATCCCGGTTTGCGTTTCATCACGTCAAAGTACAGAGCCGTGAAAAAATCCGCACAGCCAAGTGAGCCACCTGGGTGTCCGCTGTTCGCACCATGTACCATTCTCACGATATCCCTGCGTATCTGTGTCGCCAATTGTTGCAATTCCTCAACGTTTGCCATCTTGAATTATTTGTATCTAAATTAAGTTTTTGAATAAAAAACGATTCCGGAAACTAGTAACAATTACCCGAAAAAGTTAGGACAAACCTACGAAAACAAATCGCTTTTTGCAATTTTCCGCCTTATCATTTTGCTAATACTTGAAAAATCCATAAATTAAAGTAGGTTTGCATTCGTTTAAATTCAATGGGGCGTTTAGCTTCGCAATTGATTTGACTTCAACTTTGATTAGCCTTATTAACCAAAAAGTATGTCAGAAGAGTTAGAATTAGTAATGATGGACGCCGAAGGTTCCATGCAAAAAGCGATTGACCATCTGGACGTGGAGCTTACGCGTATCCGTGCCGGAAAAGCCAGCCCAACCATGTTGGACGGTGTGAGAGCGGACTATTACGGTGCTCCGACTCCCATCAGCCAGGTTGCCAACGTCAGCGTATTGGACGCGCGTACTATCAGCATCCAACCATGGGAAAAAAATATGCTTGCGCCTATCGAAAGAGCCATCATGATGGCCAATATAGGCATCACTCCGCAAAATGACGGTGTACAGATTCGTCTGTTCATGCCGCCATTGACCGAGGAACGACGTAAGGAACTGTTCAAAAAAGCCTCCAACGAAGGCGAACAAGCCAAAGTCACCATCCGCAATGCGCGCCGCAGCACGATGGACGACGTGAAGAAGATGCAGAAAGACGGATTGAGCGAAGACGTCGCAAAAGATATAGAGAAGAAAGTACAAGACCTTACAGATAGATATATTGCCATAGTTGACAAACATCTTGCTGCCAAGGAAAAAGAAATGATGACGGTGTAAACACGTTTTATCTTATTAAAATATTCGAAAGGCAATCCAATATTGGATTGCCTTTCGATTTATATGAGAGTTGATTTCGTATTCAATATTGAAGTTGTCAAGACCCGATAAATTACTCTTTAAGCATTCTTGGTTTTTTCGAGGATCTCTATGTTTTTGGAGATATCGGCACTCTCATATTGTTTGAGTTCTTTGGCGAGGGCGGGTGTCAGCAATTGAGGACTTAGAATCTGCGTAGCCACTTTTGCTGCCGCATAATCGACAATTCCAATGACGGAATCACGAAGGAAATTTGGCGTATTGGACGCAATCACCGCCGTAGCCCAAGACGTATCTCTCGCCCTGCTGATGGCAAAATCCAATACAGCATTGTCCTTCCCATTCGAAACCTTGTCGATGAGACTGACAGGATAGCAGATCTGATTCAGCGAATCCTGCACATTTTGACTAATGGAAGATAGGATGGCATTAATTTTTCCAAAATCGTTTTTGAGCGGGTTGATTTTTCGGTATGGCATAACAGATGCTGCCGCAATCCCCAAATCCAAGTTTATATGTGCATTCATGCCAAGAAAAATATGCAGGAGAATCAAAAGTCTTTCATTTTTGGCTGCTTCAAAAGCGATATACCAGGAGCTGGAACAACGCTTCTGCGAATGGTAAGCGTCCCACGCATCAATATAACGCGAGGCAAACGCCACATCAAAAACCGTCATCCTAGCGTTATCGTCAAACTTTTTCTGCTGGATATTTTTCAAAACCTGTGCTGTTGTGGTGCGGTACACACAGGCAAAATACCCCAAAGGACTTTTGTTTTGCTTGCACCAGTCAATGATTTCGTCTAGTCTTTCGAGAACTTCCTCAATAGTATTCATGGTAATTGATTTTGGCTTTAGATTATTGAAATTATAAAAAATGTAATGCTATACCAATATAACCGGAAGAAAACATCCAACAAAAGAAAGGGGACTTGTTAGCGTACAAGCCAATCTCTGTAATTTGTGAGGATAATAATCCTAGTCGTAAGAAAATCCACAACCTGTAAAAAGTGAAAGACCTCACAAAAGTAAGGTCCTTCTAAAGTTAGCTACGAAAAGGTTTAATTATACAGCCGCTAAAGCCAAAACTGTTTTAATGAAAATATACCTCTACTCTTACCCGAGAAGTTCAGGTTGCAATACTATTAAGCTTTGTATTTCAAAACCCAGGTTGTTGCGTGACCTGTCACAGAACAAGGAGGAAACCTATTTCCTTTTGCCAAAGGAATAGTTTGACTTGGGTGACTATTGCAATAGTAAACACCACTTACCTCACAAGTTGAACCAGTAGTTCCTGATGTCATTTGTAAAATATTTTGACCAGTTAAAAAATCCCTTCACTCTTACCCGGAAGGTTCAGGTTTTATGCTCTACGCTTTGTGATTTCAACTTTTTAGTATAGTTTTGTTTCACAAATGACACAGAATCATCAAATGTTGCACCAAAGCTACAATATTATTTCTTGTTTCATCAATGAAACAATATTTTTTTAAAAAATTTTTACTTGGAAACAACACTTAATACTGAATTATTAGCCTCAATGCTAAAGGAAAAGCGAGACAGTAAAGGACTACGAGCGGTCGCTGATGA
>JAATFC010000057.1 GCA_015655435.1 Chitinophagales bacterium
CAGGCTCAGTTGGGCAACCCAACAGGTGCGGATGCTCCCAACAAAAAATATTACGACCCGCGTGTATGGTTGCGTGAAGCCGAAAAAAGTTTCACTAAACGCTTGGTAGAATCTTTCCACGATCTGAATGCAATCAACAGAAATGCTTAAGAGTCGTATGTTATAGGTTTTAAGTTATAGGTAATAGCCTATAATGTTTCAATAAAAATCCGCAGCTTTTAAAGCTGCGGATTTTTTTGTTTTTAGTTTGCGTTTTCCAAACTAATATCATTTATTTCGTAATTAATACAACGGTTCCTGCTACTATCAATCCTGCTCCGATAAGGGTTTTTACGGTTAGTTGTTCCTGTAGGAAAATAGCAGCCAATACAATCGTGAGGGCAACGCTCAATTTGTCTATTGGGGCGACTTGCGAAACGTTTCCCAATTGCAATGCCTTGAAATAGAATATCCACGAAAGTCCTGTTGCGACACCGGAAATGATTAGAAAAATAAGATTTTGTCTGGAAAGGGTCGGTAGCTGTCGAGCTTCGCCTCTGGCAAAAATAATTCCCCAGATAAGTACCAATATTACGATAGTCCTTATGCCTGTCGCCAGATTGGAATTAACATCTTTTACGCCTATTTTGGCAAAAATAGCGGTTAATGAAGCGAAAATTGCTGAAAGTAAAGCGTATATCCACCACATATATTTGAGGATTAAAATTAGAACACTATTGCCGATTCTTTTTCCGAGTTTAAGCTACTGCATTTCTTCGACTTTTACCAACTGGTTTCCGATGTAGCCATAAAATTCGTAAATAGGTTCTTTGCCCATACGGAAAACTTTTTCCAAATCTACTTTGTCAAATTGCTGATTATAGTCGTTAAATTTTGTGTGTAAATGGACGGGCAGTTTCTCCACCAAGATTGGTTTTTCAATGGATACACCGTTTTCACGATTTAACTCAATAGAAAAATTTTTTTCTTCCCAGTTGAGACTTTTAATTGTTTTTCCGTTGACTATTTCCGTTTCAAAACATAGTTTTTTCTGTTGGATAATATTTTGCACTGAGCTCGTCAATAACACAATCCCTGATATGACCATTGCAGAATAACCAATATTGCGGAAAATATGTTCGCTTATGTAGGGCAGGATATATTTGATAGTGATGGACGAAATCAAGGATGCAATGGCAATCGTAATACCTAGTCCGATAGCCGTATGCGAAAACAATCCCAATGAAAAATAAGTTACCAACTTGACCAGATGCAAGAAGATTTCGTTCGCCGCTCTTGTCGCGATTATTTCTTCTTTTTTCAAACCGAATTTTAAATAAAAACGGTTGAATAACAAACCCACTGCGCCCGTCAGCCCGGAAATAAATCCTGCCGCAAAACCAATGACAGCAAGCTTTGGACGAAGGTTTTTTGTTTGGGAAGTTGTTTCAATATCTGTTTGTTTCTTTTTCTTGAAGAGTTGCGGAAGATTAGCCATTAGGAAAAAACTGATTAGAAATTCCAGATAAGTCGGGTTGGTGAACTTGATAATCCATGCTCCTAACAAAACGGCAGGAATGGAAAACGGAACAAACCATGCAAAAATCTTCCAGTTGATGTTTTTCCGGAATACGGCAATCCGTGACGCATTGCTGGTAAATGTTCCAATCGTCAACGATATGGGCACCATCGTCGGCGGTAACATCATATTGAGTATTGGTATCAAGATCAAGCTTGCTCCGCCACCGGCAACGGCACTTAGCCAAAATGCCACGACCGTGGCTATGAAAAGAATACCAATATTCATACAAATAATTTTGGTGGAAGCATTGTAAATACACTGTTTGACACCACAATATTGGCAGGTAAATCTGTACGAAATATGAAGAAAATCGTTCCGCTTTTTGTTCTTAACAAAAAAATAAGGAACGCAATGTTGCGCTCCTTACTAGATTTATAATTGACACAGATTAGCTATTCTTCAAAACGGAGATGCCGTACGGTAAGTCCGTTGTTTATCAACTGTTTCAAAGAGTCAATACCGATTTTGATATGGGTATCGACATAAGTAGTTGTTACGGTTTCG
>JAATFC010000154.1 GCA_015655435.1 Chitinophagales bacterium
ATTATTTATTTCAATCCGGACTGCGGGCATTGTCAGGAAACGGCTCAGAAACTGTCCGACAATATCGCTGATTTTCAAAACGTGACTTTTCTATGGGTGACTTACCTTTCTCCAATGGAAGAAATAGAAACATTCAAAAAAAACTACAAACTTGCAGGGAATCCAAATATTCATTTTGGAAAAGACCCACAATATTATATACCTGCTTTTTTCCGGGTAGAGCAGACGCCTTTTGTCGCACTTTACAATGCAAAAGGCA
Source organism: Chitinophagales bacterium (assembly GCA_015655435.1). Lineage (GTDB taxonomy): Bacteria > Bacteroidota > Bacteroidia > Chitinophagales > Chitinophagaceae > Rhizosphaericola. The sequence goes on from JAATFC010000154.1 coordinate 260, forward strand.
CGCTTGTCAAGGCTTGGCCGGCATTTTTCAACGTCAAGGAACTCAAGAAAAACTTGGAAAAATAATATAAGGCTATCTCGTCTTATCCAATATTAAATAATTATTAATTTTATGTTACCAAATGACGGTAACGGGTAAGAGGTTATTTTTGTACCAAATTACATATTGATGGGACTATCTAACACATTTGGAAAATTGTTCATGCCTAAGAACAAAGTTTTTTACGAGCTTTTTGAGGATGTAGCCAGAGTGGTAAAAGAAATAGGCATTACGCTCAACCAGATGATTAATGAGTCGGACAAAGACAAACGTGCCGTATACTTGTCCAAAATCGAGGACCTCGAACACAAAAACGACGACAATTCCCATAAAATATTTACCGAATTGGGACGCAATTTCATCACGCCTTTTGACAGAGAGGACATACACTCCCTAGCAAGCGCGTTGGATGACATCGCCGACTACATTTACGCAACTGCAAAAAAAATCCATATATACAGTGTCAACCCCAACGATTCGGCCATTTCCAAAATGGGCGAACTAATCGAACAGGGCACATCAGAAATAGAAATTGCCGTGAACGGTCTACGTGACATGAAAAACCTGCGCAAAATGACGGAAGCGATGGTCAAAATCAATAGCGTTGAGAACCAGGCAGACGATGTTTACGACCTCGGTATCGAAAAACTTTTTGAAACAGAGAACGATATCAAGACATTAATCAAAAAAAGGGAAATCTTTTCCAGCATGGAAACGGTAACAGACAAATGCGAAGACGCCGCTAACGTGATTGAATCCATTATCATCAAGTACGCTTAGTTAGTTTTAGGCTTGCCTGTTTTGTTTACATAATTTACTTCTATGATTTTACTTGTTTGCATTATCGTTATTGCTTTGATTTTTGACTATATCAACGGGTTTCACGATGCGGCCAATTCAATAGCGACAATCGTCTCGACCAAAGTACTAACTCCTTTTCAGGCAGTTCTATGGGCTGCGTTTTGGAATGCCATTGCTTATTTCATCTTTACGGATCACAAAGTAGCTAACACCATCGCAAAGACCATCCATCCCGAATTTATAGACCTCCACGTTATATTGGCAGGATTGATAGCTGCGGTTATCTGGAATCTTATCACTTGGTGGTTTGGTATCCCGTCCAGCTCCTCTCATACACTTATCGGAGGCTTTATTGGTGCTGCATTTGCCAAAGTTGGTTCGTTTAAAGTCGTAGTGGTTGCCAACCTAGTGAAAACGGTATCTTTCATATTCCTTTCTCCTATAATAGGTATGATACTGGCTTTTATCATCACACTGATAATCGTTTGGATATGCCGGCGAGCCAATCCCTATCGGACGGAAGGATGGTTCAAAAAACTACAGTTGGTTTCTTCCGCAGCCTTTAGCTTGGGACACGGAGGTAACGATGCACAAAAAGTAATGGGGTTAATCACCGTCGCTTACGCTTATCACAATATGCATGGTCATATTCCCGAGTCTTTTGATTTTGGCAAGTACATGAAAACAGATGGTGAAATATGGTGGGTACCAATTGCCTGTTATTCAGCCATTGCGTTAGGAACAATGAGCGGCGGATGGAAAATCGTCAAGACAATGGGTTCGAGAATTACCAAAGTGACGCCATTGGAAGGTGTAGCTGCGGAGACTGCCGCCGCTAGTACGCTGATACTCACCGAAACGCTTGGTGTTCCTGTAAGTACAACACACACGATTACAGGCGCCATCATCGGTGTTGGTGCGACAAAAAGACTTTCTGCCGTAAGATGGGGCGTCACGGTCAATCTCGTTTGGGCATGGGTATTAACCATTCCGGTGAGTGCACTTTTTGCCGCCACCATATATTGGTTATTGAGAGCGATTTTCCATTTTGTATAAATAACATATCGGACAGATAAGAAAAGGCTTGGAGTTTGTCCAAGCCTTTTTGCATGTAGGCAAAATGGACAATATCTTATCCAAGAAAACGTTAAAACAGATATTCACGTAGTTACTCGTTCAACAACCTATTTACATGAAAAAACACCTAAGGCTTTCGATAATCGTTTTATTGCTTTTGTTTTTTGCAAAGGTTAATGCTCAAACTTTTACGATAACGGCTGGCGGAAAGGAAGTTACATCGGTCTGTTTAGGCATTGCTCCCACGTTTACATGTACCTCCGGAGCAACTGACGTTTCATGGACATTCGGCGACGGAAGGACGGGTACAGGGTCGACAACGTCCTATCAATACGCTGCGGCGGGAACGTACACTGTCACAATGAAGGACAATGCTACAGGAATACCAATCTCCAAAACATTGCTCGTGAATGATATTCCCAAGGCGAGTTACTCAGTTTCTTCCGCTTCCGGTTGTACAGGTAATCCAATAACATTTACGAGTTCTTCGACATCAACAAGTCCGATAGTCCTTTACAAATGGGATTTCGGAGATGGAGGAGGTAGCAGCATCACTGCCAATTCCATCCAGCACAGCTATAATAGTTCTGGCACATTCACACCGACATTGATCGCACAAGACCAGAATGGATGTTCGGGTACAAGTCTAGTCAATAAAAGCATTCAAATAGGAAGCTCGGACGTACAGGTTTCTTTTCAGGCAAATGGCACTCAATTTTATAGCTGCGACAATAGCATAACGCTAGCCAATACAACCAATGAAAACGGAAAAACAGGAATTGATTATACTTGGGATTTTGGAGACGGTTCGTCCAGCAACGATAAGGCTCCAGGCACTCATACCTATTCAAATATCGGAGCATATACGGTAAGTCTCAAAGCTTCTTATGGAGGTAATACGGGCTGCGCTCCAGGTTTCACAAAAACGGTTTATATTGGAAAGCCGAGTATCGCTATCGACGCTCCAAGTAGCATCTGTGCGTTTTCAATTTTCAACCTGTCTGCAAATGTCGGTTCTTCGGGTTTTGTCAATTCTCCTACAGACCTGTCCTGGCAGATTGACAATGGGAATATTTTGAATGGTGGATCTACAGCCTATTTCAACAATGTTGCAGGAAGCAACCAGATTAGAGTGACAAATATCAACGGATGCCCCAACACAGCCACTAAAAACGTTTCGGTTACAGCATCTCCGCAGTTCACACTTTCTACTACTCCAAGTTATGGTATCTGTGTAGAGACAATGACATCTACCAAAGCCGTGTTAGCTGACAATTCCGCAGCTAACAATATACAGTCCTACAAATGGGATGCTGGAGATGGTTCGGCTGTTGTCACTAACACGGTTGCCTCAATCGATCATTTATACGGTACCGCAGGCTCCTATACATTGAGCGTAGCGGCAACCAATACCTCAGGTTGTGCGTCGACTGTACAGATCCCTATAGCAGTAAAACAAGATTGTATCGATAACGGGTATGGATCGACCTATAACCCTGTTTTCTCTTTTTCTAGTAAGAGTTGTGATGAAAAATATACAATTACCATAAAAAACAAAAACTCATCCAAACCTGTGAAGGAATGGATTGTCGATGGGACAATCTACCCTGCTGTCAATGATGCAGCAACAGTCAGCTTAATACCGCCTGTACCCGTCACCGCTACCAAAATCTATAATGTACAGACCGTATTTCAAGACAACTCCACAGATAACAAAAAGATTGAAATCATAAACGAAAGAGCAAACTTTGCCATTATAAACACGCAGAACGCTACGCCTACAAAATTATGTGCCAATAACGTATTCACTTTCAATACAGACACCTCTCTAAATGCGGGCAATGTTTCAAGTTTTCTATGGACGATTACAGACTCCAAAGGGCAAGTCATCACGACATTGAACAGCAACAATCCTACTTACATTTTTACCGACCCCGGTACATACACGGTAACATTAGCCATTGCCGACATTAGGGCAGTTCCATGTTCTTCCACAATCAGCAAAACTATTGATGTAAAAGGACTTTCAATAGATTTTGCGGCGAATGCTACTTCTTTTTGCAATACAAATCCCACGGTCAATTTCAAGACACAGATCAAGACGAGCAGCTCACCTATCAAGAGTACCACTTGGAGTATGGGAGATGGATATAACATATATACAAACAGTAATCAGACAGATACGACCGTTAGCTACCAATATAACTATACAGGAGGAAGTAATTATTATTACTATGCAGTCCTAGTCCAGGCAAGTGACGAGTCTGGATGTGTTGCGACAAATATCAAATACAACTATATAAATATTTACGACCCAAAAGTCAGTTTTTCAACTCCGGACACACTTCTATGCAGCTCAAAAAAAATAATAATAAACAACACATCCAATGTTCCTAACGGAACGTATTTATGGAAAGTAGGAAATTTTGAAAAAACATACCAAAACAGATCCGATTTCAACAATACGTTTACCAGCATCACAAATCCGTCGTCCATGAATGTCTATCTAAAAGTGACCGATGCCGGAGGCTGCACAAAAGATACGCTAGTCGAAAACTATATACGTTTTACAAAACCCAAAGCTGTGTTTGGCATAGCAAATGAGGAACTGCTTCAGGAATGTCCTTCCTATACTCTGGTACTAAGAAACCAATCGCAAAACACATCTACGACAAACTGGAATATTCTTACCAATTATTCCAATACCGATTATACACAACCAGATTCCATATACTTTACAGTTAGGCATCCTGGATCACATGCTATTACGCTGATTGCTAGCCTTGACGGCTGTTCCGACACTACAGTCAAAAGTTTTGTCGTAAAAGGACCCATCGCCAAGCTAAACATTTTGGGCACTATTGGCTGCACTCCGTTCAATAGTGTAATGAAAATAGAACACAATGACGATGTTGCCGGATATCAATGGGATTTTGGAGATGGCAATACGTTGGTGAGTGCTGATGCCGACAGCTTAGTCCATACATACAGAGTCGCTGGCACTTTTTTACCCAAGGTTCTTGTATCGGGTTTCGAAGGATGTACCGACAGCCTAGACATACCGTCCCAAATAGTAGCATCTCACTTATCTCCTACTTTTTCGGCATTCAATGTTGCTGATAAATGCAGTCAGGAAACACCCAAATTTCTGAACACTACGCAACCTGTGGCGATGCCAATAAACCAGTTCATCTGGAATTGGGGAACAACATTAAAAGAAGAAAATAGTTCAAAAGATACAATCCCGCATTTATTTTCTGACATATCTTTATATATACCCGTTTCGTTGACGGCGGTAACGGATTACTGTTCGGCAACAAGCGACACAGTAATCGTTTCGCCACATTTTGCAAATAATGTTTCCATACAGGGTGATAGTGCTATATGTGACAACATTAACCTCTATCTAAAAGGTATAGTGTCCAATACGCCAGACAGCAATAATACTTATAGTTGGTACACTCAATCCGACAGTCTTATTTATTCTGGTAACGATTCTATATTGAACCTGCCTATAAATAGCAGTTTTGGCAACTCTATCAAATTGAGATTGACCAATACGTTTGGCTGTACCAATGATGCATTCAAATCCATTGCTTTTCTCCAATCGCCGACTATTGATTTGATAGATTCCGTCAAACTATGCAACGGAGACTCTACCATATTGCAGGCAGAATCCAATGGAACATTTACATGGAAACCCAACAATGGAATTTCGAATGCAAATACTTCGGCACCCACAATATACCCGAACAAGAGTACCTATTATTATGTCAGCGTGACAAATAGTGACAACTGTAAAAAACAAGACAGCATTTGGGTACAGATAGATGACCGTATTGGCGTTTCTTTTTTGGACAACTACAAAGCTTGCCTCACGGATACTACACCAATTGAAATCGTTGTCAAATCTCAATTGCCATCGAACTTTGAATGGAGTGCATTACCCACGGACAATAGTATAGACAACAATACAACCGGAACAATCCGCGTCAATCCTCGTCAGATGACGACGTACCATTTCGTCGCCAAGAGCCAGAATGTATGTCCGGATGAGGTTGGCGACATATTGGTCCAATATGCCAATTCTCCAACAATAAGTTTTCCGTCCAAAACCATTTCCCAACCCGCAGGCGCCATATTTACCTTGGATCCGGAAATAAACAACCTGACCGGAACTGCGAAGTACACTTGGACTCCCGACACTCGACTCAACAATAGATTTTTGGAAAATCCGACAGTTGTAGCCGACAAAGACATTACTTATACGTTAAGCCTTCTGGACGAATATGGCTGTACTATATCCGATTCGATTACAGTAAAAGTTTTGTGCAATTCCAGTAAGATACTCATGGCAAATGCATTTACACCGAATGGCGATGGCAAAAACGACCGGTTCTACGTCAGCGGTTATGGCATTAAAAACGTGGTACATTTCGTTATAATTGACCGTTGGGGCAAAAAAGTATTTGAAAGAAACAACGTTGCATCCAACGACATCAATCAAGGCTGGGATGGAACGATCAACGGAAAAGCAGCCGAGCCCGGCTCTTACCTGTATGTGGCGGAACTGGAGTGCACAGAAGGAAATAAAATACCCGTAAAAGGAAGTGTCGTTTTAATTAGATAAAATATAACAATTTGAGATTCTAATCGTTTATAATGGGTTAATCGTGAATAACATTTGTTGTTTTACCTTTTGAAAAAACGATAGTGACTAGATTTAGTTTTTTGACGTTCTGTATATGCTTGCTCATAGGTCTTCTTATTACGGGAAACACCCATGCACAGACACCATCCTTCAGCATGACAGTCTCAAATGAGAATGTTAATGGCGCATGTGTTGGTATCGGAGTTTTGTTTACTAACACGTCCTCTGTCAGCCAGAGCAAGTTGAAATGGGATTTTGGGGACAATTATTCGACAGCTTCAGTCAATTCTATTTCACATGCATATATACAAGGCGGCACATATACGATAACGTTGACCAATACGGAAACACAGGCAAAAACCACCAGAACATTAACTGTGTACAACAATCCCACTGCCGATTTCTCGTTGTCTGACAGTATTGTATGTGCTGGGGCCAATATCACGTTCACGAGTACATCCACACCATCCAACAGCACTATCAAGACTTACACTTGGAGTTTTGGAGACGGCAATGTACTTTCTCAATCTACATCTTCCACTACCTCCTATGCATATAATACGGCTGGGACTTATGTCCCAATACTGACAGTACGGGACAACAATGGCTGTGCCGGGACTAGCCCAACCAATAAGCATATCAAAATAAATGGTAGCCAACTACAAAGTTCTTTTTTGGCAAATGGAACAGTTTTTTTTAGCTGTACCAATTCGATCAACCTTGAAAACACGACGGATGAGTCGGGGAAAAGCGGCATCACTTATTTGTGGAATTTTGGGGACAACGAGACCAGCGCCCAAAAATCTCCAACCAATCATACTTATGCCACACCGGGTGTTTATACAATCTCTTTGCAGGCAGGGTTCGCTGGCATTGTGGGCTGTACACCAATATATTCTAAAAAAGTGTATATCGGAAAACCAGACATAACCATTGTTGCTCCGCAAAGCATCTGTCAAAATCAAAACCTAGCCCTTGAGGCAAATACTAGCATTGCCGGATTTGCAACTTCCACAAATGACCTATTGTGGAGTGTAAATAATGGTGCAAGTATAAACAACGACACGACAACCGCATCATTCCCCAATAGCGGAGCTACTACATTGTCAGCCACAAATAAAAATGGATGCAAGTCCACGACAGCCACTCAAATAAATATTTTACCTAGCCCTAGTTTTTCCGTGAACCTAACGCCAAATAGCGGCGCATGTATTGGAACAAATATTGATGCGACTATCAATGTATCCAATGGGCTGTCTATAAACAAATATGTCTGGCTTCCGCAAGGAGTCGATGGTTCCGTTCATGATACAACCACGACCAATAACTATTCCTATACTTATACCAATGCGGGACAATACGCTTATAGTGTGTCAGCTATAGCCAGCAATGGATGCTCGACAGTAAAATCACAACCAATAGCTATTTCTGAAGAATGTATTGATAATGGTTTTGGGTCAGCTTATAATCCCATATTCTCCTTTGAAAGCGTTAGTTGCGCTAGCAAATACACTATTATACTGAGAAACAAGCAGTCCAATCCCGTTAATTATTGGCTGATAGGAGGCGTTCAATATCCCGCTATCAATGGACAATATTCCAATCCGATTGCTTTATCACCTGCCACAAGAGGAACTATTTATCAGGTCAGCACTTATTACACAACAGGAAATCCTGACTTAAATCGAAAAATCACAATCATTGATGAAAATGCAAACTTTGACATCATCAACAGCGACAATACTTCACTTTATTGTGCCAATAATCGCGTTAGTTTCAAAACCGACAACTATGTAAACGCTGCCAATATCACCAGTTTTACATGGAAGATTACGGACGCAAATAACAATACCGTTTACTCATCTGGCTCGTCAAACATTGAATATTCCTTTCTGAAAGCCGGAACATATTCCGTCGCATTAACGATTGCAGATGTACATACGCCAAGTTGCGTCAGCACATCCATCAAACCATTGCAAATAAACGGTTTTGGCGGTGATTTCTCAGCCAATGCATTTTCCTTTTGCAATCCAAATCCAAATGTAACTTTTCAAAGCAATATAGTTTTGGGTTCTGCCAAACTACGCAATATAACCTGGTCATTTGGAGATGGAACAACATCAAGTATTAATTACCCGAATGTAAACAATTCGGTCAACCACCAATATTCTTCCAACAATGCAAGTTACAACGCCTTTGGTGTTACCATGAATGCGTCAGACACTATGGGATGTACGATCAATATAAGTAAAGCGAACTATATACAGACATATCAACCCAAAATCGGGCTGAAGTCCAACGACACTTTATTATGCAGTTCCAGAAATGTTGTTATCAGCAACTTGTCAGACGCATCTAACGCCACTTACACTTGGACTGTTGGGAACACTACACAAACTACATACGGGAGCCAGTCATTTAACTATACATTTTCCAATGCTGCAAATCCATCTGATGTCAATTTAAAATTACATCTAGTCGATGGTGGAGGCTGTACAAAAGACACAACTATCAACAGTTATATCCGTTTCCGAACACCAGTCGCAAAATATACTATTTCCAATCAGGCGGAACTATACAACTGTCCTCCTTTCACACTTACTATCAAAAACACTTCCCAAAACTATGATTCCATACATTGGAATATCAATGATGATTTCAGCTCTATACAAAAAGATTCTTTTTACTATACGGTCTTGCATCCAGGGCCCGTTTCTATAACACTTGAATCGCTCTTAGATGGATGCAAGGATTCTTATAACGAAAACTATACAGTAAAAGGTCCCGTAGCCAAACTACTAACCAAAGACACTATTGGCTGTACACCGTACACTACATTCTTATACTTATCCAACAATTCCGACATTGTTTCTTATCAATGGGACAAGGGAGACGGTATTACGTATGTTACGGACAAAACATCCGATAGTATGCGTTTTACTTATGCAAAAGGAGGTACTTACTATCCATCCGTTACCTTTATTGGGAAAGAGGGATGCTCGGACAAACAGGAATATCCATCTCCTATCATTGCGCTACAAAGTGTGGATTTAAAATACCAAAACCAATATGTATTTTGCTCAAATGACACACTATTAAATATTTCTGTCAGCTCAGACAACGCAATAAAATATAGTTGGACACAGAATCCCACTACAGGCTATATGACAGATACGGTTGGCACAACTATCGGAGTCCGACCAACAGAAAATACGGTTTATCATGTTTTTGCAAAAAGCGAAAACACCTGCCCCGACGATTCTGCGGACATAGCAGCCCAAAGAGTGATTGCCTCCGAAGTTACTATCAATCCCAATACTATTACGGAACCTGCAGGTACCGTTTTCAGATTCTCACCTATTATTACTAATGAAGACCTTGGGGTAAAATATTTTTGGACACCAGACTATAGGATAGACAATCGATATGCCAAAAGTCCGACTATAGTAGCAGACAAGGACACGACTTACTACCTCAATATTAAAAACGAAAATGGCTGTGTATCTTCTGATTCCGTACATGTCAAGGTCTTGTGCAATACGTCAAAGCTATTGATGGCAAATGCTTTCACACCAAACGGAGATGGAAAGAATGACGTGTTTTATGTAACGGGCTATGGCATCAAGAATGTTGTTCATTTTATTATAGTAGATCGTTGGGGCAAAAAAGTATTTGAAAGAAACAATATTTCGTCCAACGACATCAGCCAGGGCTGGGATGGCAAAATCAATGGAAAACAAGCAACGCCAGGCTCTTATATCTACATGGCGGAAGTGGAATGCACGGAAGGCAATATCATCCCCCTAAAAGGAAGTGTGGTACTCATAAGATAGTGTCACACTTTCAGACCATATATGCAAAGGCTTCGTTTGTTACCGTCAAGGTTGGCAACATCCGGTAGGTTACCCCATTCAGCAAAACCTTTTTTCTCAAATAGCTTGATGCTGGAGGCATTGTGCGAAAAAATAAAACCTAACAGCGTGTCAATATTATATGTCGGTGCTATTTCAATGGCAAACTGCAATATTTCCATACCGATTCCTTTTCCTCTCTTGACCGGATCAAGATAGATGCTTACCTCAACCGTACCACTGTAGGCCTTTCGTCCATAAAAAGACTGGAAGCTCAACCATCCTAAGACTTCTCCATGCATCTTGTCTTCAAACACCCAAAGTGGTCTCGATATAGGATCATGTTGGATAAACCATGAAATTCGTTCCTCTACACTCACTTCCTCCAAGTCAGCAGTCACGACCCGACTATCAACAGTAGAATTATAGATTTCCACTATCTTAGGAAGATCTTCAATTGTCGCAATTCTGTGTTCCATATAAAATTTATCGTATTAAGACTAATGTTCCTTTCTTATAAAATTCTCCACAAAAATTACTCTGTGCAGATACCTCAAAGATATAAGTTCCCATGGGTTGTGGCTCCTTCTTTATTCGTCCATCCCATCCAGCTTCCTGGTTCTGCGATTGAAAGATAAGCTGACCAAACCTGTTATAAATCCGCAACGAATATTTGTAAAATGCAATATCCGTTCGAATTCTAAATATATCGTTTTTTCCATCACTGTTCGGAGTAAATGCGTTAGGAATAAAAAAATGTACACTTGATGGATCAAATCCAACATTTTGGGTATAGCTCGCATCATAAAAACAACCATATTGGTCCTCAATTTTTGCGGTATAGGTTGTGGTTGATTTGGGTGAAATAACAGCATTTTGTCCATTTACAACCAGATCGCTTTGGGGAAGCCATTGAATATTTTTGGCATCTTTTACAAAAAGCGTAGCCGACGTATTGGAACAATTAATATCGTTGGTTGTCCGTATCGCAAAAGAGGATACCGGAAATGTACGAACATCCGAATACAGCGTCGTCCGTTCCCCGCACTGATCGCTTGATACTTCCAATACATATTTTGTCGATTCGGTCGGCATTGTTTCCAATGAGCTCTCTGTCCCGACCACTTCTCCACTACTATTTTTCCATTGGTAAGTATCGCCGCCTACAGCATTCAGCACAACCTTTTCATTTACACAAACAGTGGTATCAATAGGCAAAACCGCAAATGTAGCGGCATCGGGAACTGTTATAAAAACACTTCCGGTATCGACACAACTATTGGGCTTCGTCACTTTTAGTTTGAACAGTGTGGATGCACTCATCGTAGCAACAGGATTTCCAATAGAAGGATTGGATAATTGAGGTTGCGGAGTCCAATCATATTGAGAACCCGCATCATCTATATTAGATTCTAATTGTATGGTTTGTCCTTTGCAAATAGTCTCAGCATTTGTCTTTATCGCTTTAGGCAATAAGGCTGCAGTTACGTTTCTCGCGGTTGTTGCACTACAACCATTGTTATCCGAAACTTGCAGGCTAACACTATAAGTTCCCGCTGTTTTATAGACAACTTCTGCATTTTCTGTTGAAACACTTGGAATTGAGTTATCTCCAAACTGCCAACTATAACTTGTCACAGCCAGTGTCGTATTGGAAAAATTAAAATGCGCTGGATTGCAAACATCTGGATTTACATCAAAAGAAGCAGTCAGCGAACATTTTGGACAAGGCTCCGTACCTAGACTACACGAGGGATTTGTCTGATTAATCTGAGGAGTTCCCAGCAATTGCAAATCATAGTTTACATTGCCCTGTTTATTTTTTAAGTCATTGAATTGATAGTATGCCAACAGTCCGGTTTGGGTAGTAGGATTAGGCAACGACTGATTTTTATATTGGTTTAATTCACTCTGGGTACGGGCAACATTCCAGATACGGACTTCGTTAATATAGCCATTGAAGGTTTCTTCCTCTGGTGTCGCCGAAGTAGAACTATAAGCCTGCGCAGCGTAAGTTCCTATAGTTGTTGTCCAATTGTTTTGTACTAGGTTACCCGACCAAGCCTTCTCAGACATCAACTGCCCATTTCGATAAAACTTGACACTAGAACCGTCATACACCATAGCAATATGAAAAGTCTGGTTTGCAGGAGGAGTACATATGAAATCAGTTGCAATAAAACCTCTTGTGGTTGTTATTTCAGCATGGTTAATCCTTAAAAGATAATTTGCATCTTCTGCTCCTTTATGTTTAGATACTATATCTTGAGATATAATGGAACTTGATCCATTATGAGGACCCAGATTATTTAAAGTAGCCTCAATCGTAACTTGGTTACCAGAAATATCAAGATCACCCACAAGAAAACCGTTATTAATATTCGATATTTTTGCATAGGATTGGCAATCGGTTGGAGTTTGCCCTTTCGATATAAAAGACAAAAGCAGGAATAAAAAACAAAATATAAAACATAAACGCATGTATAGTAATTATCCTAGAGTACTTTATAAAAATAAGGTTTGTTAGTAACGATTTTAAGAATGTAGCCCCATAATCTAAACACATTATTCGAATATCCTAGCCATTTTTTTATATGCAAAAAAGGATTTCTTAACCGCACAACATTCTCAACCAATCCAAACAAAAGAAATATCGGAATGTCTACCGTATATACAAACAAATCAAAAAAGAACCACATCAACCCAAACTCAACAATACTTTTTATATCATCGCCAACAAAATAGGGTGCTGGGTTTGTTTCGACAATGAATCAATAGCATAATGGAGAATTGTATCATTTTTATTGATTTGGAATAACACTTTCTCTTTCGTTTCATTCTTGCAAAAAAATGGCTAAACAAACTATTGCATCCCTCAACGCTCAACGGTGAAAGTTTCTGCTTTTGACAGGATATGCTTGTACCTTGGCATTACTATTACGTCCCCGTATGCGTTCCAATAAGTGGTTGCAACCACTTATTTTGTGGTACTTGATTCCCTCCTATAACATACTTACACTTGGGCTGCCCTGTCGCCAATAATGCAACTGATGAATCTTTGCACAAGCTTATCAACAGCAATGCATATCCAGCAGTAGTTTTTATCTCCTACATGGCTATGCATTTCATCAAGCACCACTATGGCCACCTGTTTAGTGCTGCTGGGAAGCACCATCTTGCTTCTCTATTTTTTAACTCATTGATATCCGGCGTCGTAACTTATTTTCAGTATTCTGCGTATAGACCCAATTCGCAAGGCTTCAAGACACTTCTCCAATAGCAGCCACTTTTATTCCTAATTTTTCGTTTAGGATTTCCTCTCAACACTGAGAACACAGCCGCACGCCGTACACTTATAGCTTTGTTTACCCCGAATAAAACTTACATTCACATGATAATTTGATTGGCATTTGTAACATTTCATGTCACAAATCTATTACATATCTAAATTTAACAATGCCAAAAAAATCTAACGATATAATTTTGAATATATAGTAGCAAGAGGTTTCTTTCCATAATACATAAAAGGATCATGGATTGTAGCCATGCGTAGTGCCGGGCAAAAAGCATGGACTTATGGCTAAGCTACGGGGTTCATCAACTATTTGAAATATATCCCGAATGTGCAAAATAGGAGACATCCTATGATAACACCAATCAATGTCATTGTCGGCAGGCTTTTTTTCCTTTCCAATAGTCTGTGACAGCTTGGATAATATTTGACGAAAGTGCCGTTTATTCCCATCGTTACCACAGCAGAGAACAGTGATACTCAATTGATGTAAAAAAATTATATAGTCCAAAGTTTCATCGGACAGGCACTTCAGGAACAAAATACCGTGTTGAAATTTTCAATTAGAAATACAATGTAGATAACTACGTTCGAATTAATTCCCCGTTTGCGTATGGAGGGCATGGCAACATGAATGAATGTCGGCAGAAGTAGCAATATTGAAATTATTATTTACATTCGTCCCTTGTGGTTTATTTTTATGGGCTATAAAATTGAATTATGGTAAGACTCTTGATTAGAAAGGCATTGCAGAAGTTTGGCTATGACATAGTTAAGACAAATTATATACATACTCCCGGCAATGTGGATATGAAGGAATTGATGGATGAATTTGGCTGGATGAAGTCTTTTGGTTTCAAAACCATCATAGATATAGGTGCTAATGAAGGGCAGTTTTCCGAAAAGATAAGAATACTTTTCCCAGACGCCCGCATATATGCTTTTGAACCGATTCCTGACACATTCCATAAATTAGAAAAAAACTTTGGAGGGGACAGCCGATTTAAGGCATTCAATGTAGGGTTGGCAGACGAAGCCGGTGTTTTTGATTTCGAACTCAACGATTACACACCATCGTCTTCTCTCCTGACGATGTCGGATACGCATAAGAGCAGCTTTGATTTTGCCAAAAATGTCCATACAATAGCGGTAAAAATCGAGACTCTGGACAATATGCTGCAAAATGAGCAACTTCCCTTACCCATATTGGTTAAGATAGACGTGCAGGGTGTGGAGGACAAGGTGATAGCGGGAGGAGAGCATACTTTACGCCTGGCAGCCGGAGTTATTTCGGAAGTATCTTTCGAGGAGCTGTACAAAGGGCAGCCCTTGTTCCATAGTATTTATGAGAAGATTCACCAGTTGGGATTCTCCTACCACGGCTCATTGGAACAATTAAAATCCCCGTCAGGCGCAGTATTGCAGGCGGATGCTTTCTTCAGTAAGTAAAACATAAAATCGGTGCTAGCTCAGATGCCGGACATGAGAGAATCAAAGACCATTTCCATCATAATTCCTACTTTCAATAGTGAATCTCATATAAGACAATGTCTGGAAAGAATCAGTGTCCAGACATTTGGAGACTATGAAATAATTATTGTCGATGGAGTGTCCACAGACCGCACTTTGGCAATAGTTGAGGAATATGCAACATCCCATCCCGATATGTCTTTTATCATTCATTCAGAACGGGATCAGGGTATTTATGATGCCATGAACAAAGGCATCCATCTATCGCAGGGCACATGGCTTTATTTCTCCGGTGCTGATGATTATTTCCTCACAGAAGACATATTGGCAACGTTTTCCTTAGCTTTCCGAGAAGGCCTGGAGATTGTGTATGGTGACGTACAGAACGAAAGTGATGGGCTAAGCTATGACGGAGCGTTTGATGTCGAGAAGCTTATGACCAGAAATATCTGTCACCAGGCAATATTTTATCGCCGAACAATATTTGAGAAAATGGGAAATTTTGACCTGACATACACCCAGGAAGCAGATTATGCCTTTAATCTAAAATGCTGGTTGTCCCGTGATACTACGCATCTATACGTCAACAAAATTGTAGCTTTTTTCGGTGGTTTCGGCATCAGTAGTGCTGGTCGAGACACACAGTTCATCAAAGACTATCCTCGTTTGGTACAGCAGTATATTAATTCCGGACATCACTCCAGATGGACAAGGATTACATATACCTCCATATTGTTTCGGAAGATACTTTTGCGTTATTCTTTGTCAACATTTTTCAGTGCAGTGGCTCACAGACCACATATACTTTCCAATGTTATCGCGACATTGATGGTATTCCCAAATATGTTGCGGAAAAAAAATGTTTCTGAGACAGAATCTTAACCATGGTGAAAATATTGCGCAGTATTAACGAAAAATGGTCAGATTCATACTTGTCTGCATTCCTAATAATACTAGTCGCATTATTACTGGTAGTCCACAGAATATGAGCATGATTCATTTGTGTTATCAGCATATCTTCTGAGGTACAGACTACCTCTTTCCCCATTGTCATCCAAAACATTTTAGGATAGGTTGAATGATATGTCGAATCGATAGAATCTCCCGATTTTTCCTTTAGTTTTGCGAGTATGGAACCGTTGTTAAGACCGCTTATCTCTATTTGTATTCCTGCATATAAAAACGTTGCGTTTTTAAGAAGATTACTAGATAGCATCTCGATACAGACGTTTAAAGAGTTCGAGGTCATCATCACAGATGACAGCATGGATGATGAGGTGCAGCAAATAGCAAACGCCTATACTACAAAGTTCTCATTACATTATTATAGAAACAGACCACCGTTCGGAATGCCTGGCAACTGGAATGCCGGTATCCGAGAAGCCAGAGGTGAATGGATAAAAATAATGCATGATGACGATTGGTTCGCATCGGAGGATGCTTTGCAGTTATTTGCGAACGCCACTGGCCAAAATAACAAGTTCATTTTCTCTTTTTATAATAATATCTATCTCGGTAGTAACACCGAAGAAAAGATATCTTTTCCTCGGTCACAATGCAGTAGGCTGTTGTCACAGCCATTGCTATTGATGGCCAACAACATTATTGGCCCTCCAAGCGTGTGTATGATTCACAAAAACGTGAATATATTATATGACGTGCGTCTACGCTGGCGTGTGGATATAGATTATTATGCGAGCATTTTAAGAAAGGAAAGAAAAATGACTACTATACCCCAGTATATCATCAATGTCGGGATAAATGCTGAACAGGTGACTAACTCTACCAAGAACAGACCAGAGGTCGAACTTCCTGAAGCTTTTGTACTTTTAAAGAAATATGGCACGGAACCTCTCAGTAATATTTATGTGTATGATGCATGGTGGAGAATGTTTCGCAACATGAACATATTGTCAGAGAAAGATCTTAGCCGTTATATTGATGAAAATCCCGGTGACATGGTCAGAAAAATGCTGCATGACTTATCCAAAGTGCCCATAGCGTTTTTAAAGATGGGTATTCTTTCAAAATTGTTCATGGGCATATCCTATCTTACCAATAAACACAGAAATACCAAATAAATGCTATCGATTATCATTATTAACTTTAGAAGTGCAGCACTCATCGTTGATTGTATCCACTCTATACTGACGGAGACCTCAACGATTAATTATGAAATCATCGTTGTTGACAATAGTGATAGTGATGATGATCGACAATATGTACTTAGCCACATTCCATCTGTTAAATGGCTTAATATGGGATACAATGCAGGATTTGCCCGAGCCAATAATGTCGGTATAAAGATGGCTCAGGGCGACATATTGCTATTGCTCAATCCAGATACTTTGATCCAGAACAATGCAATTGAAAATTGTTACAAAGCATTTATCCGAAGTGATTATGTTGCTTGTGGAGTACAATTGCTTAATGAGGACGGCTCTCCACAAATCTCAGGCAATTTTGCCATGAGAGGGGGATTGAATTATTTGCTGCCGCTACCATATATAGGAGCATTTCTGAAATGGTTAGGTCAGGTAGCAAAAGTAAAAAAGCCAAATGTCCCAGATGCATCTACCATAGTTGAGGTAGACTGGATCAATGGAGCTTTTTTAATGTCGAAAAAAAAGGCTGTAGAAAGTGCAGGTCTTTTAGATGAAGATTTCTTTCTTTATGCCGAAGAAGCTGAATGGTGTAGCCGACTAAGAAAAGAGGGAAATCTGTGCATTTATGGCGATTATAAAGTAATTCATTTACAGGGTGAAACAGCAAATGATGCGTTCAATTCCGAAGGCAAAGGCTATTATAATTTATATGATCGCAAGGGGTTGCAGATTATGCTTTCTAATTTTGTAAGAATACGAAAGGAATTTGGCATCTTTTGGTTCTTATTTGATTTGTCTATTTATACGTTCACAATTCCTATTTTAGGAATTGGCACTTGTATTGATGCTATATTCCGAAGTAAGCGGAGAAATAAAAATCGCTTTTCAAAGATAACCGGATTTACCAAAAATGTCTTCCGATTATGGTCCTACCTGCCTTTCATTATTCTAAAAAAACCTTATTTTTACAAGGTTTTAATATAATGAGTTACTAGTTATATTCATTTGAAATTTCATTACAAAGTCAATCAATCATAGCTTTTTTATAAATTGAGGTTGCTTTTAGTCTTTTAACCTTCTGCAAAAGACATGCTTTGAGGCGCCATCCGGACTTTTGATTTTCATAGCTCTTGTTTCTCGAGTCTAGTTTTATATTGACCACCATTCCTACTCCAACAACTTATACATCTCATCCAAGTTAGGCGAAAGGATGATTTCCGTCCTTCTGTTCTTCGCACGTCCTTCCGGAGTTGTATTGGGAGCAGCAGGATCATATTCGCTGTGACCGGAAGCAACGAGGTTGTTCGGATTGACATGATAGTTGTCGAGCAATACACGAACAATGGACAAAGCTCGTTCCGTTGAAAGCTGCCAGTTGTCCTTGAATTTTATGCGAATGGGAATGGAATCCGTATGACCTTCGACGTCGATATTGATTTCCGGGTTCTGGTTCAGCACTTCTGCCAGTTTACCCAAGGCTGCAATTCCCTGCTGATTCAGCACGGCACTTCCCGAAGGAAACAGCAATGATTCCTGCATGGAAACATACACTTTCCCGTTCTTTTGCGCAATGGTCAATTGGTCTGAATTGAACCCCTTCAAGGCATCCGCCATTTTTTTCCTTAACTCTGTAGATTTTGCTTTCTGCGCATCCAGCAAATCCTGCAACTGCTTTGCTTTTGCCTGCTGGCTCAACAATGCACGACGGTTTTCGTCCAGTTGCGACTGTGTACTATTGGCGTCTTTGGCTAGGTTTTCGTTTTCTTTGTTAAGCGCGTCGATTTTTTGGTTCAGTTTGTTGACCTGCTCATTAAGACGTGTGATTTCGTCAGCCTGTTCGCTTACTTTATTGGCAAGTCTTGCGCTGTCGTTTTGCAAATAACGATAGGCAATCTGGCTGTCCAGCAACTTTTTTTTGGGAACACAACTCACGCTTCCAACCGCTATGGCAACGAAAGCCAATAGACACCAATTGTTTCTTTTCATACTGTCAATATTATCAAGGGTTAAAAATAAGCCAAAGCCACGAATTATTTCGCCCAATATAAATTTGAACAATTAATCTTTTGTTATTTTGATAAGTCAAAAACAAAACAACAAATCAAATGAAAAAAATCTTCGTTGCCATTATGGCGTTAATGCTGTTCACAACTACAAGTTTTGCGCAAACGGCTCAAACAACTAAAGCCAAAACTGAGCATGTAAAAAAAGACGGCACTCCTGACAAAAGATTTAAGGAGAACAAAACTGCTCCCGAAACAAAACATTTGAAGAAGGACGGCACTGCAGACAAAAGATTCAAAGAAAACAAAACGACCAAATCAGCTCCAGCAGTGAAAAAAGCAGCTTAAGTAATAGAGAATTGACAATGGACGGTTGACTATTTTAAAACGTTCATTATCAAAATAAAGCCCGTGAATAAAATTCACGGGCTTTATTTAAAACTTATTGTCACCTATCTACAATTCATTCAGGAAGCATTCACGACCAATATCGGAACATTGATTTTATGGCGGACTTTGTCAACCGTTTCTCCGTATATCCAGTCCTTGATTCCCTTGTGGTTATGCGAACCAAAAACCAATAAGTCTGCTTTGTTTTCCTTGACGATTTTCACGATTTCATTGACACGGTTTTTATATCCGAGGAAACCTTGCGCCTTGTAACCCATTTCCTGCAACTGTTTCACATAAAGGTCAAGTTGCTCTTTGTCTCTTTCCGATTCGAAATCATCAACGGGAAAACCGAAATATTTGGCAGTCGGCGTTTCCACGATATGTATCAATGCGTATTCTGACTGCTCGCCTCCCTGCTTCAACGCATTGGCAATAATCATTTCGTCATTGGAACCGAAATCTAGCGCAATAGCGATTCGTTTGATAGGATGTAATTGCATTTCTTTTTCGATAAGGATTCTTTCCGGCCCGTGGATACTGTTCTCCTGTCTTTCTTTTCTATGCGTGAGTGGATACACCGTCATCACGGCAAACAACCATATAAAAAACAAGGAACAAACAATAATCAGCACCTTCGGAAAGGTAAAACCAGGATGCATTGTCCAATATGTTCCGATTGTATCAACGACTAGTTTGACATTGAGGTACACAACCAACGAAGCCACCAACCATGCCAATATTTTCACTTTTAAAGTGATGGCAAATTCGCCCATTTTCTTTTTATCCGAAACAAAATGTATCAGCGGAATAATCGCAAAACCCAATTGCAAACTCAATATAACTTGACTGAAAACCAACAATTTGTCTAGTTCGCTATCACCGTAAATGCTGATGACAATACAAGCCGGAACGATAGCAATCAGTCGCGTAATCAGTCTTCTCAACAATGGATTGATACGCAGGTGGAGGTAACCTTCCATCACAATCTGCCCAGCCAGCGTACCCGTAACCGTCGAGCTCTGACCGCTGGCTATCAACGCCACAGCAAACAATATCGGGGCAATATGCGTCCCCAACATTGGGCTTAATAACTTATAAGCATCTTCAATGCGAGCCACAGTCGTGTGTCCCGATGTATAAAAAACGGCTCCCGCCAATATCAATATCGCGGCATTAACCAAAAAAGCAGCATTGAGCGCAATTGTACTGTCAATACGGTTAAAGCGCAATGCCTGCAATATGCCTTTTCGGTCGTTGTTGATTTTTCGAGTCTGGACGAGAGCCGAATGTAAGTAAAGGTTGTGCGGCATCACGGTCGCGCCGATAATCCCAATAGCAATATATAATGCATCTCCATTCAGTTTGCTGGGAACAAGTCCTTTAACAACCTCCCCGAAATGTGGTTTTGCAAAAATAATTTCAATAAAAAACGAAAGTCCAATAACGGCAATAAGTCCAATAATGAAAGCTTCCATTTTCCTCATGCCCATTTTTTCCAAATAGAAAAGCAGGAACGTGTCCATGACGCTGATACCAACACCCCAGATAACAGGCAAGCCACAAAGCAGGTTCAGACCGATTGCCATTCCCAATACTTCGGCTAGATCGCAAGCTGCAATGGCAAGCTCTGCCAATATATACAAACTTAAGTTGATGGCTTTCGGGTATTCGTCTCTATTGGCTTGTGCGAGGTCGCGCCTCCTGACAATACCCAGACGCGCCGCCATACCCTGTAACAAAAGCGCCAGCAGATTACTGAAAAGTAATACCCACAACAATTTGTAGCCATATTCGCTCCCTGCTTGCAGGTCAGTCGCCCAGTTGCCTGGATCCATGTATCCGACACTTACCATGTAAGCCGGTCCCACAAACGCCAAAAAGCGCTTGAAGCCTTTTTGTTTGCTGACGGTTAAGTCAATACTCTCATGTACGTCACCCAGAGACCCATTTTTTTGCGCTTTTGATTCCATTTGTTTACTTTGCCAAGGTATTTTTTTGCTATTTATTTGGGATAGCTTACTTTTTATTTAGGCAAAGCTAAAATAAAAACTCCATAGACCAAATATAATACATATTTTTCTGGCACTTTTTTAGACTGAATGAACATATTCCTTATTTTTAACCGAAAACAAAAATGATGGTCAAATATATATTGGGGGCTTTTCTCATTTTCTCTCTCGCTTCTTGTCACAACAAAAAAAGCACATCCAAAAAAGACCTCTACAAAGCGGAGACCTTTTTTGATGCTTTTCGCACGATACGTTTTCCATACACCGTGGTTGACAGTGCGATTGGTTCACGAGTTGACACGACCACCATTCCTCTGGATGCTTTTTGATGAAGGTCTGCATCAGCTTCTCGCACTCAGCATTCTTCAGGTTCACTACCTCCGCGCCTCGTTTCCGGAGGTACTCGTCACCGCCTTGGAACGTGTTGTTCTCGCCCATTACGACTCGGGAGACCTTGTACATGATGCAGGCGCCTGTGCACATGTCACACGGCGAGAGCGTTGTATACATTGTCGCACCCTTGTACGCCGAAGCGGGAAGCCGACCGGCTTGTTCGAGCGCCGACATTTCAG
>JAATFC010000339.1 GCA_015655435.1 Chitinophagales bacterium
AGGAGTGGGATGAGGGCACTGACCTGTACTACGCCACCGACTATCGTTATGTCGATAAGCAGAGCCGGCACCAGTTGCAAATACAGGACACCCTTTGGAAAAATGCCGTTTTGAATGTCGATTTTTCTTACCAAAACGTGGATGACAAAAGGGATATCAGCCTGGTAAATGCGGGGGATGGCAGTATCATAGACGGTGATTCCCTTGTGAAACTGTACTCCACCAAAACGCTTTATGCAAAAGCCACGCTCACAAAACCGCTCAGCAATGCTTTACTGGCCGGTGCAGGCGTGGAGATGGAGCGGACCAAGGGGTATATTGCAGCAGTAGATGGTAGTTACCAGACGAATCCTATAGACACGCCGGTTCATAACATTTCCGGTTTTCTTTGGCTGCAATGGCAGTTGCATCCCCGGATAAGTGTCCGGCCAGGTGTCAGGATTAGTGGAAATGGCCTGTCTAAAGCACAACCGACGTTGTTGCTGTCCTCGCAATACCGTCTGGATGACCGGAATGCCTTGTGGCTGGACGTGGAGCGGGTACAGCGTTTCCCTAACCAAAGGGAATTGTACACTTATCTGGAAACGGACCTAAGTTTATTGCAGGGAAATACCAAGTTGAAACCGGAAACGGGTGACGCAGTAATGCTTGGCTGGCAGGGGCAGTTGGCACAGCGCGAAGGTATTCGCCTGAGCCTGAATGTGCAGTCTGCCTACAGAAAGCTTAAAAACCGCATTGCCATTGCTGCCGGTGAGCTCGTTGCGCCTCCGCAGGAACCTTACATCTATGCCAATGTCAACAGTTACAAGTCATGGCAAAATATGGTCTCTTCCCGCTTGCAATACGGAGAGCTTGACGCGGAAATGGCTGTATCCGTTACCGGGTTGAAAGGTAATGACAACCTGGACTTGGAGAAATTTGACAGATACCTGTACCATGCGGAGGCCAATGCTACGGTTAAATATGCTATTTCCGGCGGGTGGTGGGGAAGGGTAAATTACCGCTTTGTGGGACGCCAGCCTTTTTATACCTATGAGACCAATACGGTGACCTATGCGTCCGTACGTGTATATAACCGTGCTCCGGCATACCATCTGCTGGATATAAATGTGGGAAAATCCTTTTTTAATAAACACTTGGAAGCTAGCATCGGCATCCGTGACGCAACCAACGTAAAGACTATCAGCTATGCTGCGACGGACGGTAAAGACCACTATACCGGTGATCTGCGTACACTGTACATCGGGTACGGCAGGGGTGGTTACCTACGGCTCGGTTATAACTTTTAAAAGGCGAGAATAGAGATAAAAAATATACTATGCAACAGCAACAAGATAAAACAACAACACGGCAATTACCTGTGAAATATCGTAACCGCCGTAATGAGGAGGGGGCTTTCCTGTTCGGGAACTCGATAGTGACCGAAAAACACAGGCGGTTTGTACTGATGGCAGTAGCGCGGATGCGCAAGTATGGTTACTCCGAAAAATTTACCATCATCAAGCTTGCGGAAAGTGTGGGAACGAACGAGACCACATTGAAACAGGCGTTCAAGAAAATAACAGGAATGGCGGTTTTCAGGTATTTCCAGGTCCACCGTATGCGATGGGCGGCCCAGCTGCTCTTGGATGGGGTGTCAGTGGAGGCGGTCTCTGTAAAAACAGGATACAGTACTATAGGTCATTTTTCCTATGCCTTCAAAATGGTTTATGGCCTTTCCCCTGCACGGTGGAGTGTCAGACGAGCCTGTATAGAGCATAGGAGTAAAGTGATGCCTTTGGCTTTGCCCAGGATATTCTGTATGGAAAATGAGATTTCTGTGCAGCCCGGGCCTTTGGCAGGAATGCTTTTGAAATCCACCCAAGTACTGACCCATGTACAACAATAACTGAAATAAATCTATGTATTACACAACAATACTATCGTCAGGACGACTTACTTGCATTTTGCCTATATGCCTCCTTTTAGCAGTATCCTGCAAAAAAAACAGCGAGACAGACACGTCTTCCATCGTTTTGCCATCAGGAACAAGCCTGCAGAAAAATCTGGATTCTTTGTACCTGTATGCTAAGGAAACCTATCTGTGGTATGATGATTTACCGGATTATAGTACGTTTAATCCGCGTCAATACGAGGATGCCGGTTCGGAGCTGTCGGCATTGCAGGAACAATTGGAAGCTATTGCAGCATTGGCCGTCAATCCCAGTACCGGATTATCCTATGAAACCCGAAAGGGGTACAACCATCTTTTGTATTCCTATATCGCGGAGGGTAATGTTTTTGCCGGACGCACGGCATCTGTGAATATTGAAGGCAACGGTAATGACATGGGGATGGAGACCGCTATTGTTGATGGTGATGACGTGTATGTCAAATCCGTGGAATCCGGTTCTCCTGCCGATGCGGCAGGTATTACAAGAGGAATGAAGGTATTGGGTATCGATGGTATTAATGTGGAGTTGAACAGTAATAATATCAGCACGGCTTTGGCAACAGATGAAGTGGGGTTAACCTTACAGAAAGAGGATGGAAGCTCTATTCATGTGTCCCTTACTAAAAAGTCTTATACAGCTTCTCCGGTATTGAAATCGACGGTCATCACAATTGGAAGTAGTAAATACGGTTATCTTGCATTGGCCCGGTTCAGCAATCTTGCAAGTGGCCAGTCCAAGCTAGATGATGCTTTCCAACAGTTTTCCTCCAATGGCGTAACTGACCTTGTCGTAGACCTGCGTTATAATGGAGGCGGCTATGTAGAGACTGCGGAGTATATAGCGGACCTGATTGCACCGTCTTCCATCAATGGGGCGGTGATGTATGCCGAATATTTCAATGACCAATTGCAGCAGGGGAAAATAACGATGCTAAAAAATCTTCCTTATCTTGATAGCGAGGGAAATCGCGTGTCGATTAATGGACGTGCCGCAACATACGCCGATGTGGATTTTTCCATTAAGGGCAACACCTATTATTTTTCAAAGAAAGGTTCCTTGACCGGCATCAAAAATATCGTGTTTATCGTTAGTAATACTACAGCCTCCGCTTCCGAATTGCTTATCAACAGCATGAAGCCGTATACAAATGTGAAGCTGGTTGGCAGTACAACCTATGGAAAGCCCGTTGGGACTTTTGGCATTGGGATAGGCGGGTTCACTGTATATTTTGCACAGTTCCGTTTACTGAATGCGTCCGGGGAAGGGGATTATTATTCGGGGATTCCTGTTGATGTGTTTGCTGATGATGACGTGACAAAGGACTTTGGTTATACGGCAGAAAACTGTTTGAATAAAGCGATTGCGTATCTAGGCAATAAGACTATAAATGTTTCCTCCAATAAAACAAATACATCTTTTCCCCGCATAAAATATGTTTCGGGTACCAATGAATACAAACTAGTTGAAAACAGAATTTTTGTCGGGAAAAATCAATAAAATTTTGGTATTGTTAAATTACTATAGAAATGAATAGGTTATATTTTTAAATAGAGATTGCTTCGTCCTCTCGTCCTCGCAATGACGTCTCATTTTCAATCAGTTGCAAAAAATATCAACGTCATTGCGAACGTAGTGAAGCAATCTCAAATTAACAATCTCAAAAATTTTAGTACTATAAATGATAGCATATACTATATAAAAAGTAAACTCTCTACTCTGCTTGTTACGAATGAAAGACTATAAATATAATTTTTTAATCATTTAAATAAATATTACAAAACATGTACAAAAAATCTTTAGTTGCAGTGGTTTCGGTATTATCTGTCTTTACGGCTTCCTCCCAGCAAAAAGAAGGACGGGAAAACATCAAAGACCTTTGTGGTTGCTTTGCCGTCACGTTCAATTATGCCGAAACGTTTACCAACGACACAACCAAAAAGTTTTTTGCCCACAAGATGGACAATTTTGCGGTGAACGAGTATGCATACCCAATCGAAGAATCCGACACACGGGTCGTTATCCAGCATTTACTGGTAATACCGGACGGTAAGGGAACAGTCATCAAGCATTGGCGGGAGGACTGGCAATACGAACAAACTTTGCAGTGGCAATACACGAATGCGCAGGAATGGATTAAAACCACGCTTTCGCAAGATGCAGTTAAAGGCAAATGGACACAGTCTGTATGGGAAGTAACCGACGCACCTCGTTACACAGGTACTTCCGAATGGGTGCATGCCAACAACCAGACTTTCTGGCTGAGCACCACGGACGCGCCTCTTCCACGACGGGAATACACGACCCGAAAGGATTACAATATCATGCAGCGTACCAACCGCATCATCGTCACGCCGCAAGGCTACCTGCACGAACAGGACAACAAGAAAATCATTCGAAAGGCCGGTGTACCCGACAGCCTGCAAGCGGAAGAAAAGGGGTACAACCATTACGCCCGAGTACCGGAAAGTAGATGTGCATCTGCTAAAGCTTTCTGGACTACTGAGCGTGCAGCTTTCTGGAAGGACGTGAAAGCGCTCTGGGACGAGAAAATGAGCAGTGGCACCAAAATCACCTTGAAAACAAAGGCAGACGGTACTGTATTGTATGAGGCACTCGATGATGTGGAAAACAAGACATTGACTTTACCTGAGAAGAAAAAGGCTGTATCTGACCTGCTGGACAAATATCTGACATTATCCCAATAAGTTTTGTTTATGCCTATTATTGGAGAATGACCATTATAGCATCGCAACTATAAAAGTGGCAGTAGGGCGGTTTGTGTACCACCCTACTGCTCCTTTTCTCGTTTAGGAATGGGGGAGTGAGATCGTCTGTCCCACCTCATTGGTAACAATGTGAACGTAGTTATTATATAAAAGGTTACCATAAAAAAATATGGAAAACAATAGATACACTTATCAGGAATTTGATGTGTTGTTCAGGAAATACTGGGAAAAAATATATAGCATATGTTATAGGTATATGTGGGATAAGGACGCTGCAAAAGACATGGTGCAGAATATATTTATTACTTTATGGCAAAAAAAAGAAGCTGTAAGGAATGAGCAAAGCTTGGAAAAATATCTCACAAAGGCGGTAAAATACCAGGTATTCAAACGGCTTCGGTATCAAAAAAAAGTCATACTTGGATCGGATGACTTGATGCCTGATATGGAGTCCCGATATCCAAATCCTTACCAGCATTGCATCTACCGAGAACTTGTCGGAGAAATAGAAAATGAAATTTCTAAGTTACAGGAACCTGCAAAAACGATTTTCAGGATGAGCCGCTATGATGTACTTAGTCATAGGGAAATCGCACAGCAACTGGGGCTCGCCGTAAAAACCGTGGAATATCACTTGACAAGATCACGTTGGATTATCCGCCAAAAAATTAAGGAACATTGATTGCTGGAATTTCTGTATAATGGTTCCTTACCGATGGAAGTTCCAAAATGGCAGATGTATTATTGGTTTTTAGTGAGCGTTTGGGCAGTCAAATGAGCATAAGCGGTTTTCCCTCATGAAATTGTTTAGTTTTTTTATTGTAGCCTATCGATTGGTATTAAAATTCGTCATTGCTTCACACGCAATGACGACCACTATTCTAGTTAACAAGATGAAGTACACTATCATTAAACATTGTAACCGCTTTCATCAGAAGCTGATCTGTCACGTCTTCAAACAACGCATCCAGCTGTTTTTTTTAAAACCGCTTGGCTTCGTCGTACACGCAAAACATCTCTATTTGTATTTCCTGGCAACGGTCTAATCTTTGGAATTTTGTAGGTTTTAACGACAACACGTTTAGCCGGTATATGTAGCATTTATTGTGCAGAAAACTTGACATACACACTATCAATTCTTCTTTTTCCCTTTTATTTTTCAGTAAAATATCTTCATGGCCTTTGGATGTTGCCGTTTTCTATTTTGAGTCATAAGGGTATGTTATATTACATTGAGAGCTATTCCCTTTTTTTGAATGCCTTGCATGAGAAAAACAAGTCCCGCCGAATGCCCAGCATGAGTGACGAGGGAGGTTTTGGGTAACCCACAACATAGCTGGCTCCCTGGAACTTTGAACAGCCTGACTATGGGTAGCATTCCGGTCTTTGCGGCTTTTGGAAATAATGCTTTCCCTGTCGGGAGCTATGCTTTTTTGAAGCGGTGATGGATTTCCCGCATCCTGGCAGGGGCGATGCCCATATCATTTGTTACATTATCGGTTTCCTCTTTTTTCAGGAAAACCTGGTCGACCCATTCCAGAAAATCGGATTGCCTGATCTTGAATGCCTTGCCACTTTTGACGGCGGGCAGTTTCTTTTTCTCAATGTAATAGCGTGCGGTGTTGACAGGAACTTTCAGGATGGACGCCACGTCTTTCAGGTTCAGGAGTGTGTGCGGGTTTTCCTGCCGAATAGGTTTTTCTTTTGGGAGGTTGACGGAAATGAGGTCGATGGTGGATTGGAGTTTTTCCAATCTCAATACGATTTCTTCAAACGGGTTGTTTTGCATGGTCTTTCATTTTGTGTGTGAACAATGCATGCAATTTGTCGGGAGATGGAAATAAAAACAGGCGGCAAAGGGGAAATATTGGGACGGTCCTAAATTGCCTGATTTGGGGTCACCTCCAACAGCTTCAGGTATTTTTCAAAGGAGTAGTCCTGCCGGAAGTGTTCCAGGTTGTATTCCTTGCCGGATCCGTTGGTGCTGTGTTTGCCGAATGCCTGATAAATATTTTTGAAAGTGTATTCCGGCTGAAAATATCCTCGCTGCTGAAAAAAGAAAACGATGGCGGCAATCTCCGCGTTCAGGCCGTACTGGTTGGCTCCTTTTCTGTTCTTCGTAACAGGATGGAACGGGTTGTGCGGGAATCCTGCGGCAAGAACCGTCTTTTCCATGAAACGGAGCGTATCTTTTACATTTCCTTTCACTGGCAGGAGCATGTCCATGAGGCCAATGTCTGTTTGAGGAATTGCATCAGTGAGGGCTTTTTTCTTTTCACCGTACATTTTACCCAAAAGGTTTTCCGATATATCCAGCACGGCCATCCTGTTTTCCCGGTCCCTTTCATACATCAAAGAAAATTTCGGGTCGGCCTTAAGGCTGTTGTTCTTGACGGTACACCAGAGCAGCTCTTCGTCAGGCTCGTCTTCCGAAATATCCGCAAAGGCTTCGGGATGTTTTTTCAGTAATACCTGAATACTTTCGAGTTCGGAAGGGGACAATTCCCGTAAAAAATCCGTCAGGCTGTGCAGGAACGCCTCATTGAAAGTCCAGAATACAAAACGCAGGGCATCGTTGAGGAGATTTGGATTTCTGAACATTTCCAGCGAAAAGGCCGGAGGGGTGCTCAGCAGCGTCAGGCAGTTGCCTACACGCATGACCTGTTGCACATACAGCTCAAAATACCCCAGACGGAAATTAAAGAGGCTCGTCTTCTTTCCGTCAATGGACACTTCGCGGATGTAATTTCGGTTGGCCAGTGCCTTGGTAGGCCAGTGTACCTTGGGCAGTTTTTTCTTCATGAGGCACAGGTTTGAAATGATCGGTTACTGCAATAACCACGAAAAAGTCACGGTAACTGAAAATATCTCCTTTTCCTGCTGATAAAGTTACGTTAAAAATAGGTTCGGTAAGTGTCAGTCATTCGCTCAAAAAGATGTATCAAATGATGTATCAAATAAAAAAGCAGCTATGAATTTAACTTCATAACTGCTTGATTTTCAGTGGGAGCTACTGGGTTCGAACCAGTGACCCTCTGCTTGTAAGGCAGATGCTCTAAACCAGCTGAGCTAAGCTCCCTTTCTCTTTTTGGGAGTGCAAATATAATGGCTTATTTTTTCCTGCCAAATTTTTCATTGGATTATTTAAAAAGACGCAATTATTTTCTTGAAAATATTGCTCATTTTAGGCTCGGCTGCCTTTGCTGCTGCCAATACTTCCTCATGGGTAATCTCATCTTCCGTATCACGTATTCCCATATCTGTAATTACGCTGATGGCAAATACATTCATGCCACAATGCCGTGCTATGATGACCTCTTGCACTGTACTCATGCCTACGACATCTGCACCAAGTGCTTTAATCATACGGTATTCTGCATGTGTTTCAAAGGTTGGGCCTGTCGTAGCAAGATAGACACCTTCTTTCAGGTCATAATTCAGCTCCGCTCCTATTTGTTTTGCTTTTTCAATTAAGGCTTTACTATAAGGTTCACTCATATCAGGAAAACGCGTTCCTAACGCTTCCTCATTTGGTCCGACTAATGGATTGGCTATAAAGAAACTTACATGGTCGTTAATCAACATTAAGTCCCCTACCTTGAAACTCGTATTGACACAACCGCTGGCATTGGAAAGGAACAAATGCTGTACGCCCAATAGTTTCATCACACGAATTGGAAAGGCAATCTGCTGCGGAGTATAGCCTTCATAAAAATGAAAACGTCCTGCCATTGCAACGACTTTTTTGCCTTCTAGTTCACCGAAAACGAGTTTACCCAAATGTCCTTTTACCGTGCTTACCGGGAAATTAGGAATTTCGCCGTAAGGAATTTCTTTTTCAACTTTTATTTCTGAAACGAAATTGCCAAGACCACTACCCAATACAATTCCCACCAAAGGAACTTCTTTATACTGAGACTGTATATATTGGACAGTTTCGTGTAATTGGCTCATCAATTCTGACATAGTTATCTTAATTTAGCGGTTGCTAAGTTGCAGTAAATTTTTAATTTTTCCATTGAGTTGTTCTGCTTTCTGTAATTTTTCGACAGAAAGGTGCATCCTATATCGCCAATAGAAATGCGTAATTTCCGGACGGTTGATAATATCTTCATCCACATTGGGATTGGAGGTAGCATCTTCCATACACAACAAATCCTGTATCAGAAAAACACTCCACAACGATGGGGATTCCAAATGGTTGAACACGATTTGGCTGACTACAGTTCCGTCACATTTCTCAGGAGGAAAACCATCCAAGCCTAATTGCGAACGATAGAATGAATCTTTGGCGGCTCCGGATTCACTGTTCCACCAGTTGCGAATCGGTGGCATATCGTGCGTAGATGGAGTGACCACATTTAAAAATCCGGTATGCAATGGATTGGTAAATAAAGCGTTCCCATCACTGGCCATACGTTGTACTTTCAGACCTAGAAACCCTAGTTGGCCCAATACGCTCGAAACAATTTTTGGAACCATACCAAGGTCTTCTCCGCAAATCATCATATCCGTAACAGAACTTATTGCATTCAATTGTTTGACACCGATTTTGCGCCAGTAGTCATTCTGTCTTTCGAAATAATAGTTGTTGTATAAATAGTATAGTTGCTGTTTCTCCCAATCGCTGAGATATGCATACGAACTAGTTTCGTACAATACGAAACGGCAATGATATTTACCAGCTTGTTTATCAGGAATTAATATGACATTCGCCATTAAGCTTAGTAAAGTTTTTAGCAACCAGTCATTGTGTTCATTTTTTTCATAACTATCGAAAGTATCTTGAATCTTCCTTTGTGTATCAAATTCAGGTTTGAAACTATAAGTACCATTTTCGTTATAGTCCAAGAAGTCCGTTTTGACTTGGGAAACCTTATCACCAAAGAGTTCTATCAAAATCTGCGTATTGATAAACGGTTTGCAATATCGGTCGTAACTAAACGATAAATTCCAACTGGCAAATTCAGTTTCGTCAATAGCTATACAAGGTTGAAAATATCCCAACAATCCTTGAACCTGTTCGGTCGGAATGCTCCAGATCCGGAAAAAGCCCAATATATGGTCAATACGAATGGCGTCAAAATACTGAGCCATATTGGTTAAGCGGCGTTTCCACCACGCATAGTCGTCTTTTTCCATTACATCCCAACGATAAGTCGGGAAACCCCAGTTTTGTCCTTCTTTTGTGAAATAATCGGGAGGTGCTCCGGCTTGCATAGTTGTATCAAATAGTTGCGGATGTTGCCAGACGTCCACACTATAACGGTCTACCCCAATCGGAATATCACCCTTCAATACAATCTGATGCGAATGTGCATATTGGACAGCTTCGGAAAGTTGTTGACTCAATATGTATTGGACAAAAAAGTATAGTTGTATTTTTTCTTTTTTGTTTTTGTATAGTTGTTCAAATACTTGTTCTGTATAGTTGTCAGCATCATTCCATTTTTCATAGTCCGCGGTTTTATATTGGTCACGCAATACGGAAAATGCGGCATAAGGTTTTAGCCAGTCCTCGTTGTTTTGTAAAAAGGATTTATAGTTCGCATTTGCAAAAGTGTCCTTTTTCAATACGGCATAGACTTCTTCTATAAGCTGCCACTTCAATTGCAACACACTTTCGTAATCCACCTGTGTGAGTTCATTAAGTTGCTTTCCTTTTCCCAATAGCTCCTTTATAGTTGCTTTTTCCTTTAATGAAGGAGTCAACAACTGAGAGATATTGATGTAAATAGGATGTAAAGCGAAAACCGAAATCGCTGAGTAAGGATAAGAATCTTCCCAGGTCTTGGTGACGGTTGTATCGTTGATAGGCAATAGCTGCAATAGTTTCAGCCCGACGGAAGACATCCAGTCCACCATCGTCTTGATAGAACCAATATCGCCAATACCCAAATCGTCATTGGTACGAATGCTGAACAAAGGGATATTGAGCCCTGCTCCTTTCCAATGTTTCTCAGTAAGGTTGATGAAACCATCGTTTTGGATAACAAGCCCCTTCTCTCCCAGTGTGAAAGTATGGCGGTTGTCACCATCTTCGAGATGGACGATTTCCTTTGTGTTCTTGTCGAATATGCCGTATTTATATGCAGTATAAGGATTTTCGCCTTTAATGGAAATACCCGTTTCCCAAACTTTCAATTTGGAATTATATGCTAGTGTTTTGTATTTTTTTGAATCCCAATTTCCCAACGCATCATTCTCGCCCAATAAGCAAACACCTTCTTCCGGTTTGGTATAAGGTACTTTTACCTGAAACAAATACGTGGTTGTCGCCGTGATGGTTTTCTTTGTGGTTTTGGAAATTTCTCTTTTGATTAAATAGTCAAAAGGTCCTTTGTCGTACACGTTTTCATGATAACCCGCGTAACTCCAAAAATCGCGTACAAACAAAAGAGGGCTCTGCAAGTCATTCAGTGAAATTGCTTTTTCCTGATAGTCGTCCATCCAACTACCGTCCACATTTTTGATGTGGTATTTATATCTGATATCTTCTTTTAACAATTCAGGTTTTACAGTCAAGTCCAATCGCCAATGCTCATTGTCTTCGTAATACATCTGCCTCAGTACGCTGTCGCCCAACAGTAAACCCGAACTCGTAATCCAAACCGTCTGCCCCGGTTGCGTATGAAACCTGAACTGCAATATCACTCTAACATCACCTTTGATTTTTGTTTCCTTTGCAACTGCTTTTTTAGCAGGCTCGGCAGCTTTCACCTTCGTTGTTTTTGTCGAAGAAGATGCTTTTTTGCTTGCTGTTTTTTCGGTTGGGGCTTTTGGTATCTTTTCTTTTTTGGGCGTGGTATTGGTGCTGGCTTTTACTTTAGTGGCAGATACTTTTGAGGGTTTCTTTTCGGCTACTTCCTTTTTTGCAGGAACATCAGTATTGGATTTTACCTCAATAGATTTTTCCTGTTCTATTTTATTATCCAATTTATCTGATTTTGATGCGGCTTTTTTCATATTGGGATTGATTATCAGTATGTATTTGTTCTTTAATGTGACCATTTAACCT
>JAATFC010000141.1 GCA_015655435.1 Chitinophagales bacterium
CTGAACCTAAACAGCGGAGCAACAGGTCCGAATATTTCCTCTTTTGCAAATTTCATATAGGAAGTCGCATTGGCTATAACAGTTGGCTCATAAAAAAAATCATTGACTTTCTTTCCGCCAATTAAAACCTTTCCTCCTTTTGCAACTGCATCCTGAACAAATCCGTCCGTTTTGGCAATTGCCTTTTCGTTAATCAATGGACCTATTTTGTTCGATTCGTCCAAACCATTACCGACCTTCAGATTCCTTACCGCTTCGACGAACTTATTTGCAAATTCATCATAAACTTTTTCATGTACCAATATCCTGTTGACACAGACACAAGTCTGTCCACCGAAACGAAATTTTCCTGCGATTGCACCTTTAATGGCCAAATCAATATCCGCATCTTCAAAGACTATAAAAGGCGCATTTCCTCCTAGTTCTAAACTCATCTTTTTCAAAGTCGGTGCACATTGCGCACTTAATACCTGCCCAACTCTCGTAGAACCCGTAAATGAAATCTTGGCGACCAACTCGCTTTCGCACAATGCTTTTCCCATAGCGGAAGCATCCAATCCGACAATCGTGTTGTAAACGCCATCCGGAAAACCTGCCTCTTTTGCCAATCGCGCAATCGCCAAAGCCGTCAAAGGCGTTTCTTCACTTGGACGGATTACAACTGAACAGCCGGCAGCCAATGCAGGCGCGACTTTCCTCGTAATCATGGCCAATGGAAAGTTCCAAGGTGTAATCGCACCGACAACACCAATTGGTTGTTTGATGACAGCAATACGTTTATCCGAAGTGAAACCCGGAATAGTGTCTCCGTATACTCTTTTGGCTTCTTCGGCAAACCACTGAATGAAAGAAGAACCATAGTCCACTTCTCCACGACTTTCTGCTATTGGTTTGCCGGATTCCAATGTCATGATAGTCGCAATGTCTTCCTTACGTTCTTGTATCAGACTATACCATTTAAACAAAACATTAGTGCGTTCCTTTGCGGATAATGATTTCCACGATTGCATAGATGTGTGCGCTGCTTTGATAGCCGTATTGACCAAGTCGGCAGTGTTGTTATACACACGAGCGACAACAGTTCCATCCGCCGGATTTTTTACTTCAATAAAATCCGTTTCGTTTTCCGAAACCCAAGTTCCATTTACGAAAGATTTTTCCTTCAATAAGTCCTTATAGTTTTCCATAATATCTCTACTATTAATCAAATAAAATTACCTGCCTGATTGCGTCACCGGAAGCCAGTCTTTCAAAACCTTCATTAATATCTTCTAATTTCAATCTATGTGAAATCAGTTTGTCAACCGGAAGCCGGTCTGTTTTGTATAAATTCAAAAATGCAGGAATGTCGCGCATCGGCACGCAACTACCCAGATAACATCCTTTCAATGTTTTTTCCTGACCGACTAAGGTCAGCGGATTGAGACTCAATCTCGCATCTGGATGAGGCAATGCTCCTGTAACCGTTGTTCCACCTCGTTTCGTAGCGTTGAAAGCATAATCCAATGCGGGCATCGCACCTGCAAACTCAACTGAAATATCCACACCACCGTTGGTCATTGTCTGGATAGTTTCCAAACTGTCGCTAGCACTAGAATCAATTGTTTCGTGCGCACCAAATGCAGCAGCAGATTCTCTTTTATATTTACTAATATCTGCACCGATAATCTTGGAAGCGCCGACAGCTTTAGCTCCCAATATAGCAGACAATCCTACTCCTCCTAGCCCGACAACCAATACACTATCGCCGGCCTTGGTATTGGCAGTATTGACAACGGCGCCAACGCCCGTCATCACTGCACAACCAAATAAAGCAGCAATCTCAAATGGATAATCTTTGTCGATCTTCACCAACGAATAGACAGACGCTACCGCATAGTCCGAAAATCCAGACACGCCTAAGTGATGATAATAGTATTCTCCGTTTTTATGTATCCTTCTACCTCCACCCAGCAAAGTACCGTCATTATTAGCTTTCGCACCGGGTGCACAAATCGCAGGTCGTCCGGTCTGGCAATAGATACAGTGCCCACAGGAAGGTAAAAAAGCAAACACCACATGGTCTCCCACCGCAAAGTCTTTCACGTCAGGTCCTACTTGCACGATTTCACCGGCAGCTTCATGTCCCAATGCCATCGGCAATGGACGAGGTCTGTTACCGTCAATCACCGAGAGGTCCGAATGGCACAATCCCGCAGCTTTTATTTTGACAAGGACTTCTTCTTTTCCGGGTTCATCCAACTCTACTTCCTCAATCGTCAAGGGTTTGAAAGGTTGAGTGAATGTGGGTGGTACCGATACAGAGGACATCCATATATACGCACTTAGTCGACCATGTGCGTATCATCATTTCGTGGTAATTGGGAACTGGCGAACCTCAAACAGAGGGATATCGATGGAGAGATATGTTTCCTGCTTTTCCTGAATTCCGGTGTTCCTAATAGAGATACATCGCTATCAACAGATGGGGATGAGAGCCTAGAACCTACCTCAAGTTTCAAATGAGAAAGCAACTGAGGACTTGTACCGATAGATGTGCAAAGCTGATGACCTTTTGAGATTAAATCGAGTGCTCAATTTGACGTTGATACACTTACGAGCACCAAACAGTCCACGTCCAGCTAAATAGAAGTAGCGTGGCGTAAATTTGGTTCCGAGTAGACAGTTGATTCATGTATATCACCGTCATTTTTCCTGATCCTTGTCAACTGTGGTATGAACTGTAACCTTGCGAGAAGACAAGCAGATCACGACGGAGGCTCCCTTTATCCGTTGTTCTGCACGATTCGCTCCATGCGCACGCAGTGATGACCATCATAACACGATTCCTTCTGCGAACCGAAGTACTCCAAACTGTCGTCAAAGCATACATCTGGCAATTCCAAACAGACGAAGCTGTTCTTCGACTCACATGTGATCCCAATGGACAACCGGTGGCTCTGGATTTTGGCACTGAGATACAGGGGCCAAACACGGTTAAATTGCGGCTGTGACTTCGACGTATTAGATGCGCGTTGGAGAGTCGTACATAATGTATATGTACTATGAGTCGAAAATCCTGATCATTCTCGAACAATGGAATCAGCTTGAAAGCGAGATCGGGTACGGTTCCCCAGTCTTCTCCGGATTACTTAGAGCCGCCTTCTGTTATATGTGCATTGGACGATCAGGTTTCGTCATTATAAATACCAATCGAGCCTTAGTGTACTTGCC
>JAATFC010000212.1 GCA_015655435.1 Chitinophagales bacterium
GCGTCTCCTGTAAGCGGTTCCGCTACTGCCAATGTAGCTCAGGAAACCATCACAGTCACCGCCAACAACAACGGTTGTACAACTACCAATACCTATTACGTACCGCTTGCATGGACGCTTCCTATCTTCTATTCCAATTCTCTGAGTGCATTGATCGAGAATGGCAAAGGTGTGGAGCTTTCATGGGGTACGGCACAGGAGATTAACAACAAGGCATTTGAGATTCAGAGAAGTAGTGACGGTTTGACGTTCAGTACGATATCCGCTGTCAATTCCAAAGCCATGAACGGCAATAGTACCTCTCCTATAAGTTACACATACTATGATTCGCTTCCATTGACGGGGACCAATTACTACAGGCTCAATCAAGTCGATCTGGATGGAACTTCGACATTGAGCAATGTCGTTTCTGTGTATCTGTCTTCTAGCATACTGCTTTCTAGCCAAATCTACCCCAACCCCGCCACGAGTTACGTTGTGCTCACCAATGCACAATCGGGTAGTTCTTATAAAGTGGTTAGTGGCGGCGGGCAAGTGGTTACTACAGGGATTGTCACCTCTAGTGCGCAGAATATTCCAGTCGGTAATCTATTGCCAGGCATGTACTTAGTAAGGTTTACCGATGTACACAAAACTTCCAAGACCTTGATGTTCCTCAAGAAATAAACGATTATAATCATTTATTTAAGCTACTTATTTATCATGTCATTAGCATTGTTTTCAAAAAATCCATTGTGATTTTAAATTTTATAGATAGATAGAAGCCTCCGGAAGGCATACGCGCCCCGTGTCTACGGGGCGCTTGTATTTCCAAGTTATAAAAAGTATATCATTGCCTAATATAATATTTCAAACAAAATATTACCATAGTTAAACGTCGTGATAGTGTATAGCCGTGACTGATGGTTATAAATAGGGGTTAGCCATCGACATTTTGCATTACTGCTTTTTTTATTAAGACTGAAAATAAACAAGATGCCTAGAAAAAATACAATGGAATGTTCTTCTACAGAAAAACAGGCACTTTTATGTACCTTAGCCCATAAGCAATCTGCCAATAGAATGTCTTTTTTGCACATATACAAACCAGGGTGTCTACTTTATGGGATTTGTGCCAATGGATGGAAAATAGTTCTTTCTTTGTTTCTAGTGATGCCACTTACTGTATTTTCCCAAAGCAAACCATATGTTGTTACAAACTATACATCGGAAAATGGGCTGCCACAGAATACCGTAAAAAAAATACTTTTTGACAAACAAGGGTTCTGTTGGTTTTC
Source organism: Chitinophagales bacterium (assembly GCA_015655435.1). Classification (GTDB taxonomy): domain Bacteria; phylum Bacteroidota; class Bacteroidia; order Chitinophagales; family Chitinophagaceae; genus Rhizosphaericola. Next base: position 1,278 of record JAATFC010000212.1, read on the forward strand.
AACAGAAGCGGGACTTGTTAGATTCGACAATAGAAATTTCAAAGTGTTCGGACACGACAATGTCGATGGTTTAAGGAGTGAGCGGATTGTTGCCATGAGTGCTACAAGAACGGGGGAAATCTATGCTCAAAACACAGACTACCAGGATGTTACCATTGTTCAGAATGGTAATAATAAAGCCACGAGACCAGCTTTAGTTAAAAACGCCATGTACTATTATCCCGACAATGGATGGTTGTCCACCAACGACAGAATTTCGGCAGTTTGGGATTCATTGACGCTGCAAATCCATATCCCAGAACTTCGACATTTTACAACCTTAAAAAACAAAGAAGTCTATCTTCAGAATGGTAAGCAGTTGTTTTATATCAACGGGCAATATTCAAAAAAAATCAGTGAAAGTTCACAGAATACTGTCTGTACTTCACCTGTCGGTGATGCTTGTTTCATTCAGTTGTGGAAAGACCATACGATAACAGTATGGAGAAAAGGTATTCAGTCAAAGCAAAAAGAAATTGTGGGAGACTATTTCAGTAAAATGGCTATTTCGTTAGCTGAGCAGGAGAAGCTATTGTGGTGTCCTACTGGGACTTTCCTCTATGCGAATCGTAACCTTTATGCGATAACGGAAAACAATGGAGTTGTCAGCAGTAAACTTGTTTTGGAAAATCTTCCTTTTGCTACGCCGTTGTCTATTTATTATGACAATTTTTCGAATATTTTCTATGTGGGAACAAGTACGGAAGGGCTGTATATTATCAAGATATCCGATTTTGTTTATCCGAAGATCCCCCTAGAATTTGCTCCGTTCAACTTTTACACGCTAATCAAAACCTCTAATGACGATATTATCACCCAAAACATAGTGGTGCCGCGAAGTTGCAAACCGTACGCGGCCAATCTGGACAACAACTTTCGTATTGCCGCCTACATGAACAATGACAACTCGATGTATTACGAATCGGGATTTCGTTTATGTAAGTACCTGTTTCCTGCCGATAAGGTAAAAACGTTGCTTCAGCTGGATGACCAACTCGTCTCGGTCCTACCGGTAAAAGCCGGTAACGGTATTTTGGCATGTACGAAAAAAACGCTTTTCTTCTTGTCTGACCAAGACTCTTTGCTGTGGGAAAAGCGGCTTCCAACAAACAATAAAGCTACCGGCCTCTATTTTTATAACGACAGGTATCTATTGGCAACCAACAAAGGTTTGTTTTTATACGACATGGAAAAAAACAAAGTGGAATGTTCCATTCTAGACTCTTTCTACATACGCAGTGTTTTCATAGACGGAGGCCATGTTTGGATTGGAACGGACGGCAATGGTGCATTCTTATACCAGAATAAGAGAGTATACCCTTTACCATTAGGGACACAAAAAGCTTTAAAAACAATACATGCCTTTATTCCGGATGGTCGCGGATATTTTTGGCTTCCTACGAATAACGGTCTTTTTAAGGTTGGCATAGACGATTTGGAAATAAGTGCAACTAAACAGAAAAAGAACGTTTACCTATATATGTTCAACAAAAAGAACGGACTTCGTACCAATGAATTCAATGGCGGTTGTATTCCACAGTATCAATGGTTGAGCGACAGCACGCTAGTGCTTCCTTCTCTCAACGGGCTTGTTGAGTTTAAACCGAAAGATATTCATGTATTGTATCCTGAAAGCCAAATTTACATAGATGAAATAGTACTCGATGGAATTGCTAACCGTACACTGGATCAATCTAAACATATTGAGCTTCCTCCCAATTTTAGAGCCTTAAGCCTTGAAGTGTCTTGTCCATACTTTGGCAATATTGAAAATCTCCAACTGGAATATGCAATTCTGGGATCGGACACCTCACAGTGGCTCTCTGTGCCTGATAATGGCCAAATCCAAATCAACACGTTGCCGGACGGGAACTATAAACTCATTGTGAGAAAAGCAGGAGAGAGCCTCAACTCCATCCATTTTACTTTAGAGATTAGAATACGCGTCCTCCCTTATTATTACCGTACATGGTGGTTTTACAGTTTGTTGGTCATTATCGGAATCACTGCCAGTTTAATTGCTATTCATTTGCGAATAAGAAATATTAAGAATGAAAAACTTAAAATAGAAAAACTGGTTAATATACGTACAAGCGAACTGGATGGTACGATCAAGCTCCTTGTACAATCGGAGTCGGATCTAAGGAAAAGCAATCATGTTAAGGACCAGTTGATTGCTATGATTACACACGACTTACGTTCTCCAGTCCGTTTCTTGAGTACGATTAGCAACTATCTGGTGCGTCAATTTAATGTGCTGGAACCCAAAAGCTTGTTTGGGCGGTTAAGAGAACTAAACAGTTCTATAAGTTCACTTAAAGGGTTTATTGAACAGTTTTTTTCGTGGGCAATAAGCCAGAGCAATGATTTCCAAGTTCATAAAGAAACCTTTTCCATTTCTGAGGTATTCAGTGATGTCAAATCGCTGTATACCGAAATTCTTTCCTTCAATAACAATACTTTAGAGATTGGAACTGCTGACCTAGCTTGCTATTCCGATAAACATATTTTGTCTCTTGTATTACGCAATCTAGTTGACAACGCTAATAAAAATACAGACAACGGCACTATAGCATTGCGGTGCGAGCGAAAGGGAAATGACTTATATGTGTATGTCTCTGATACGGGAAACGGTTTGCGTCAAGACGAGATGGATTTGTTTGTCAGTGCGAGCCAAGGACTTGCTGAAACAGGGCACGGCAGCATTTTGATACTCAATATGCTCCAGAAAATCAAAGGGAGGTTGGTTGTCGAATCGAGACAAAACAAAGGGAGTCTATTTACTGTCATTATTCCTGCCTCTTAGGTAGGTACGTAAAACGTGGAACAGCAAAACCATAGCAAACCTATGCTGGCGAGAATTGAAAAGGTGCATGTGTCAGAATATTGCTTTAGAGCATCTTGGCATAGAGGTATAACTGCAGTTAATATAGCTGTGCTTCATCACTAATAATACAGAACCTTTTAGCCAATATGGATAGTTCGATTATTGTATTGATGTTTAGCTTTTGAAACACACGACCTTTGTATGTACTTGCTGTCGATGTCTCTAGCTGTAGTACCTTTCCTATCTCAGCAAGACTGGAGCCTTTGAGCAGCAAATAGGTTACTTCCAATTCTCTTTTGGATAGCTTTGAAAAAGGATTTTCCGATAGGTCTGCAAATGCTGACTTATCTCTGTCGAGTAGTAATTCCTGTGCGAAATATTTTTTCCCCAAAAATATACTGTTGATGGCTTTTTTTAAGTTGTTATCGTCGTCGTTCTTTGATACGTACCCGTATATTCCATATCTCATAAGGAGAGGTGCAAAGGTTTCCTTGGAATTCACACTTACTACAAGTATTTTTAAGGCTGGTTGTACATGCAGCGTGTGTGTTATGATACTGGTTATCTCACTGCTAGGCATATTGATATCGGTTATTAACATGTCATATTGTGTATTCTGAACGTTTTGTATAATCTCAGTGCCGTTACGTGCAAAATCAATATGGGTCCACTGCCCCAAGGTTTCTCGAACAATGATTTCCAGTCCCAAACGAACCGGAAAATGGTCGTCTGCTATTAATACATTTACTGGCATACTGGCTAATATATTTTGTTTGTAAGGGTCACGGCTTTATCATTCCTAGCAATAAATATTGCAGCTTATGGGTTACTTCTTTTTGCCTGTATTTTTTTGTCTTTCATTCAGGCGGACACTCTTATTCTTATCCTTTACGGTGTAAGTATTTACGCTCATACCTTTGATTTTTAACATTAGAGCTATCATTTGCTCTTCCTTAAAGGACAATTCGCTTGTTTTTGCGGTTATTACCTTGTTTGTTCCATCTTTCATAGTTCGAGTTAATGTTTTAATCATGCTAAACTATATTCGACAAACGGATATTAATGTAGCTAAAATACTACATTATAGTTCTTGGATATAAATAATTCCCTCCAGAAAAGCTTTTTGGCAATGTTCATTTGCCAAATATGACTGCATGCATACTAATCACCTAACTCATCTTTATTATTCCGAAGTAATCATGCAAACGATTGACAATATTGAATATCAATATGTTATAATTAATGTAGCTCTACAGCCACAAAGTAAGGTTGCTCCCCCGTCTACATTTAAACAATAATACACTGATAGGCAAGACTATGCTTGCCGGATGTTTTTATAACCCAATTTATAAATATTTTATTGAAAATGACTATGAGGAAGTATTTTTTGTTGACAGCCATAGGCTTGCTTTCATTCTGCGCGCGATTGTATGCCCAGGATGTTCGTATGTTACGAGGAATAGTACTTGACTCTATAGGTCGAGGTTTGACTGGTGCCATTGTGAGTACAAACAGTTCTTCCAAAACCGTAAGTTCAGACGAATCGGGTCGCTTCTCTGTCCCGTTATCCGTTTCGGACAAGCAAATATCGATTAGCTTGTTAGGCTATGACACAAGGATTGTAGCAATAGGAAAAGAAGATGTTCTGACTGTTCAACTTTCACAAAGCCGTTCGTCCGTATTGGAGGAACTAGTGATCGTAGGCTATGGGACACAAAAGAGAATAAACCTGACTGGGGCTGTTGCTACCGTTGGCAGCAAGGAACTGGAAAACAGACCAGTCACTTCCGTTGGAAATGCACTGCAGGGTATGATGCCCGGAGTTACCGCCATGGCTGCAGCTTCAGGACAACCTGGACGCGATGCGGCATCCATCAATATACGAGGGATTGGAACATTAAACAATTCCAGCGCGATGGTACTGGTTGACGGAGTCATATCGACAATGAACAATGTAAACCCCGACGATATCGCATCCATCTCGGTATTGAAAGACGCTGCGTCAGCTGCCATTTATGGTTCACGTGCTGCAAACGGGGTTATCTTGATAACGACTAAAAAAGGAAAGAACGGCGCAGTACAGGTATCCTATAGCAATTATGTAGGAAAGCAAAAAGCCAATGGACTTCCTGATTTCATACCCTCTTACCAAGTAGCGCAACTTTATAATGAAGCAAGAATAAACGAGGGAGGTGCAGCAGTATATACAGATGCGGAAATTCAGAAATTCAAAGACGGTAGCGATCCTTACAATTATCCAAATACGGACTGGTTAGCCTTGGCCTACACCGGCAAAGGTATACAGCAAAACCATTACCTATCTGTGGTGGGCGGCTCCGACAAAGGACAGTATATGTTTTCCCTGGGATATTTTGACCAAAATGGCCTTATTCCTGGAACAAACACAAAACGCTATACGTCCCGCATGAACCTTTCATCCAACATTTCCGACCATTTGAGTGTGAGTGGCAACCTTGCGTTTACCTATACCCCCATATCAGAACCCCAATCCAGTTATCCAGGCGTGCCCTCATTTACTCAGATCATCCGACAACTGAACCGTATATCCCCTGTAGTACCTTACAAATACGCCAATGGTTATTATGGTTATATTTCAGATGGCAGCCCTATGGCTTGGCTCAATTCGTCAAGTTTCAACAAGGAGCATTACTATGATCTGGTCGGTAATATAACCGCAGATTGGTCTCCAATAAAAGACCTTCATTTCAAACCAAGCTTGTTCTATGTGCTTAAAACAGTAACCACCAAAGATTTTATCTCAGATATCCAATACTACGATGCCCAAGGTGATGCCACGATGTACCAAGGTCCTAATTCGGTCACGGACGGAAACTCCACAGCCTATACGGTTACATTGCAGGACCTGCTGGAATACGGTAAATCTTTCTATAAACACAATTTGAGGGCGCTTGCCGGTTATTCGCAAGAATATACGAGCCGCAACTATAATACGGGTTATCGCAAAAACTTACTTAACAATACAATAAGCGACCTTAACCTTGGTTCTACCGATGGGCAAACCGCCAGCGGATATTCTTATGAATTAGCCTTGCGGTCTTTTTTCGGAAGATTGACTTACAATTATGACGGTAGATACCTGTTAGAGGCTAACGTACGACGAGACGGATCTTCAAGGTTTGCTCCAGGAAACAAATATTCAGCGTTTCCTTCTTTTTCCGCTGGATGGAATATTGACAGGGAGTATTTCTTCAGTCCCATGAAAAATATTTTCTCGTCCCTAAAACTTCGCGGCTCGTGGGGTAAGATGGGCAATCAGTCGCTGTTAACCAGCCTTAGCAATGACATGCAATACTATCCATACACTACTTTGATAAGTACTGGTCAAAACTATACTTTTGGAGGAACATCACCTTCCATAGCGGCGGGTGCGGCGCCGGTTAGTGGTTCGGACAGTACTATATCGTGGGAAACTACTACCGAGACCGATCTTGGAATGGATGCATCACTCCTAAACGGTACGCTTAGTTTTACGGTAGATTATTTTAATAAGAAAACCACCGGTATTCTTATCAACGTTCCTGCCGGGGCAGTATATGGATTAAATGCACCCAACCAAAATGCCGGAGTTGTACAAAACAGAGGTTGGGAATTTTCTGTAGGTTACCGCGGAAATATGGGAGAGCTACACTATAGTGCGGCACTCAATGCTTCGTTCATCAACAATAAGGTATTGGATCTATACGGTACCGGTCCCTGGATTTCTACGGTCAGCTCCGGTGGTTCTACTTTTACTCAAGTAGGATATCCCATGAATTCACTATATGGATATGTCGCGGAGGGTATATTCCAAAGTGCAGAAGATATTGCTAGCCATGCTACGCAAAGCGCTAGGACGGCAGCAGGAGACATTAAATACAAGGATATAGACGAAAATGGATCAATAGATGCCGGTGACTACCAGTATTTGGGCAACTTGTTTCCCAAAACAACATTTGGACTCAATCTAAACGCTTCTTACAAAGGATTCGACCTCACTGTTTTCTTCCAAGGTGCAGCGAATGTCAAAAC
>JAATFC010000144.1 GCA_015655435.1 Chitinophagales bacterium
AATAACTACAACAACAATAACAATAATCGCAACAATCCAAAAGGCGCGAATCCTTATGGCGGTGGCGGATTTAAAAAAAGGTTTAAATAAGTATCGTTTTGCAAGACGTACCTATACAGTTATTGGAATCCTTGGAGAAAAGAAAAGACTTTTCCAAGGATTCTTTTTTGAAGGCACATGAGCAACCACCGGTCGTTTCCATCCGTCTCAATCCATTGAAAACAGTGGAAAATGAAGCGTTGTTTCCCAATATGAGCGCTATCCCATGGAATCCAAATGGTTATTATCTACCGGAAAGACCGTCTTTCGTAATGGATCCGCTGCTGCATGCCGGAGCCTATTATGTACAGGAGGCGAGCAGTTTGTTTATTTGGGAGATATTGAAACAGACCAATGTCGATACCCAATCACGTGTATTGGACTTATGTGCCGCGCCGGGAGGGAAGACGACTTTGCTAGCTTCCTATTTCACGGACGGTTTGGTTGTGGCAAATGAAGTCATTAAAACGCGAGCTTCCATACTCGTCGAAAATGTGTCCAAATGGGGAAGTGGCAATATTGTCGTTTCCAACAACGACCCGAAACAGTTCGCGCAATTGCCGGGATATTTTGACGTATTGTTGGTTGACGCACCTTGTAGCGGCAGTGGCCTTTTTCGGAAAGAAATAGAATGGCGCGAAGGTTGGTCTGAGGCGAATGTGGAATTGTGCAGCCAACGCCAGAAGCGCATATTGGCTGACGCCTACAATGCATTGAAAGAGAATGGCTTGTTGATTTATTCCACTTGTTCTTTCTCGCAGGAGGAAGACGAGGATATTGTGGATTGGATATTGGACAGTTTTTCCGTGGAAAATATTCCATTGCAATTGGATGCGGCTTGGGGCGTTGAGGAAACGGATTCGGACCGACATCAGGCAAAATCCTACCGATTTTATCCCGGCAAAACGAAGGGCGAAGGCTTTTTTGTTTCTGTTTTTAGGAAAAGAGAAACCTCTGGTTATGCTTTTGCAACTGCTACCAATATAGTACAACCCACTAAAAATGAACGACTTATATTGGACGGTTGGGTAGAAAATCCGAAAGATTTATATATTTACAAGAACGGCAACATATTTCACGCTGTTGCGCGGCAATTTGCTGACGATATTGCCCTATTGAAAAACCGACTTTATCTACGGAAAGGAGGGACTGAACTTGGCGAAATCAAAGGAAAGGATTTGATTCCCTCGACCGAATTGGCATTGAGCCTTTTGAATGCGGAAAAAACGAATCGCTATGAAGTTGATTATGCTCAGGCAATCCAGTTTTTAAGGAAAAACGACCTAGAAAGAAAAGACGATATGGTAAATGGATGGACTTTGATTACTTTTAAGCAAAGAAACCTTGGATGGATCAAAGTATTGCCCAATAGAATCAACAATTATTTTCCTATGGAATGGCGTATCCGGAAGCAATAAATAAAGGCACAGGGTTTGTATATCAATTTTTAACTTTACTTTCGGTCTCTACAATTTAGTTTTGAAATTTTTATAACAACAACTTATTGCAAGGTTTAAGATAATAAGAATGAAAAAATACAGGATTATACTTTTGGGTGCGGGTTTGTGTGTTGCATCTCTTTTTAACACAAATGCTCTATTGGCGCAACAAGCAGGAAAGCATGTGGTCAAGGAAGGAGAAACATTGTCCAAGATTGCAAAAGACAACAGTACAACAGTTGGGGATATCATGCGTTTTAACGGAATGAACACGCAAAGCAAACTGGAAGTCGGTCAGACGATAAAAATACCGCCAGCCGGGGTTCACATTATTGGTCGTTCCTCGGAAGTGGAAGAGACAACGACGCAGCCAACACAATCCGAAACGCCAACTGTTAGTGGTATTGCAGGCAAAACGCATACTGTAGTTGCCGGAGAGTCTTTGTATAAAATAAGCAAAGCATTCAAAGTGTCGATTGCCGATTTAAAAAAATGGAACAATCTTACGGACAACAATATAAAAGTTGGACAGGTATTGCAAATGAGCGACGTGCCAACTGCAACACCTACAGAATCAACTGTTGCAAAAACAACGGACGAAACGGTTGCCAATACCGGAACATCAGGAATTATAGTAGCCAATAATGCCAATACGGACAAAAAGAAAAAAACAGATGCGGTAAGCGTCGTTTCTACGGAAACTACGACTTTGGCTAATGGAAACGGAGGTGCATTTGCTGGTAATTTTGGACAGGATGTTGACAACCAAACCTTATCCGAAGTTTCCGGTAAAGCAAAAATATTCAAATCGCAGAGCGGCTGGTCAGACCAAAAATACTATGTGATGATGAATGACGTAACTCCCGGAGGTATTGTAAAAGTTACCTACAATGGCAATTCGGTTTTTGCAAAAGTCTTGTGGAATCTGATAGATACAAAAGAAAATTCAGGATTGAATTTTCGTATAAGTGATGCAACTGCTTCTGCATTGGGTGTCAGCGGAGATATGTTTAGTATCAAAGTGGACTACTATAAATAGCCGAATTTTATAGTTGAAATTTTTAATAGTGCTTTTCAAATATAAAAGTAAAGCCGTCCAATATTGGACGGCTTTACTTTTGCGACTATAATTCGACTTATAAAACCCATGTTGCGATGGAATGAGGTTGGGAGGTCGCTTTGCTTGCTTTTCCCTTAATCCACAGAGAATAGTTTAGCTGCTCGTCGCTTGTGTTCAATACGATAACGACCATCTTCCCGTCTTTGTTTAGGAATGCTGTAGTCTGCAATTTGTCACGATTGGAAGACGCTGCGATTCTTTTCGCACCAGGACGAATAAATTTGGAAAACTGCGCAATGTACCAATACTCTTTCGTATAGTATAGTTCGCCTGTATTGACATCCGCATGAATCGGTGCAAAACAAAAATTTCCCACATGGTTAGGTCCACCTTTGGTATCTAACAAAATGTTCCAATCCGTCCATGCCGTAACGCCGGCATTCAGGTCGTTCAGAATCTGATTGCCGTACAGTTCTCCCAACAACCAGTCATTGATTTTATCGAAATCGTATTTTTCTTTACAGCCTTCGGTAAAGATTAGATTGATATTGGGAAAACTTTCTTTCAGCAGCTTTTCATTGGCAAACAACGGTTGGCTTTTCGTCCATGTTTCGTACCAGTGAATCCCCGTTCCCCATACATATTGGGCGGCTTCGGGGTCGTTCAATATAGTTGAAGCGTATTGGTAAATCAAGTCACGGTTGTGGTCCCAGATAATGATTTTTTTATCCTTCATTCCATTTTTTTTCAATGTTGGCCCGAGACTTTTTTTCAAAAAATCACGTTCCTGCTCCGCTGTGAAAATACAAGATTCCCATATCTGGTTTGCCATCGGCTCATTCTGTATGGTAAGGCCCCAAATCGGCAAATCAGATTTTTCCAATGATTGTATGTACTTGACAAAATAGTTGGACCATGTATTATAGTATTCTGTTTTCAAGTGTCCGCCATGTATTAAACTATTGTTGTCTTTCATCCAAGCAGGAGGAGACCAAGGACTTATAAAAAATGTAAAATCTTTGCCAATAGCCTTTCTAGCCTGTTGCAAGAGTGGTAGGCGATATTTGCGATCATGGTCTATATTGAACGTGGACAACGATTGGTCATTGTCTTGAACATAGCTGTAGCTGTCGCTGGAAAAATCACAACTTCCCATATTGGTGCGCATTACATTGTACCCCAGACCATTCACAGAGTCATAGTACGCGCTGATGATTTCGTTTTTTTTCTGTTGGGAAAGTTTGGCAAAAGTTTCCGCAGATGCATCCGTTATCGCTCCGCCAAAACCTATGATTGACTGAAACTGATGAGCCGGGTCAACAAAAACGCATACTTCTGTTTCCAATGGCTGTGGCATTGCGCTAAAATTCGGAGAAATTTCAGCTTGTAGATATTGGGTATTTGCTTTTGCGGTGGTAACGATTTTGCCTTGTAGAGATGGTTTCCATTGTAAGGTTTTGTTCGATTGTGCATTTAAGCAAAACGAACTGATAGTGGCTATGAATAGACATGAAATCCGAGAGCTGTTCATGCTTTTTATTTAAGTGTTAATAATTTTTCAACTATAATATAGTGTTGGCAAATAAACTAGATACTAATACTATAATATAATGGATTGCACGCTTCCTGGATTGATAGTTGTTGCGAATGTCTTGCCATTGAGCGTTATATTGAAAACAGAGCTTTGTGCACTCTTGTTGAGGACTATAAGAATTATTTTTCCATCATTTCTTTTAAAAGCAACATTAGGCAAATTGGTAACCGTATTGGTTGCAATGCGTACAGAACCTGGACGCACCAGTTTGGATGCCTGCGCTATGATATAGTATGCCGCATTACGATTAAGGTTATCTCCGTTGATAGTTACCGCGCCTAGACATTCTGTACAACCGCCAGATGTATGAGGAGTCAGTGTTGTATTGGAAGAAATATTCCATTCCAATGCATTTCTACACCAATTGCGCATGGAGCCTATAATGATATTTTCAATATGCCAACTAAGATTGTCGCTGATACTGGTATTTGCCTGCACCCATTGTTCCGTAAAATAAAGATTTTTTTGTGGATACTGGTCATGTACAGTGCTAATCGCATCTATGCTTCCGCCGTATAAATGAAAAGCGGAACCATCAATATATTTTGCTGCATCGGCATCGCTTAACACAGTGGTTGGATATTCGGGATGGTCTGCATTATGGTCGTAAAGGACGATTTTTGTTTGAATATTATTGCTCTGAAACGTAGGACCTAACGCTGTTTTTACAAAAGCCAACTGTTGTGCTGCCGTCATGGACAAGCTCGGATTGTTTGCCGGATTGAGCGGTTCGTTTTGTATAGTTATAGCATCAATATTGATACCTTCAGATTTCATCGCTTGAATGTATTTGACAAAATATCGAGCATACACATCATAACAATCCGTTTTAAGACTTCCTCCTATTGAATTGTTGTTGTCCTTCATCCAGATGGGTGGACTCCATGGCGACCCCATGATTTTGATATTGGGATTAATCTGCAATATCTGTTTGAGTATTGGGATTAATGTTTGCTGGTCTTTGCTAATAGAGAAGTATTGTAAGCTATTGTCAGATGTAACTCCACTCGGAAGGTCGTCATAAGAAAAAGGAGTAGCGTCCAGGTCGGATGCTCCGATACTGATTCTTAAATAACTTACGCCAATACCATTTGTAGAGTCAAACATTTCATTCAAGAATGCTTGACGCGAAGCAGTGCTCATCCCTGCAATATGTTGCGCACTCCCTCCTGTCAATGAAAATCCGAAACCATCTATGGTTTGATACGTTGTCGATGGGTCAATTGTTATAGTTCCTTTGGAATTGTCAGTTGTTTGTTGAGCAACGGTTCTTTTTAGGAATAAAAGATTATTGGACGGATCGGTAACCCAATAGGTTAAACTATCTTTTTGTTGTGTGGTCGGTGTCGTTGGAGTGGTCGTGTCCGAATCATTTTTAGACTTTGAAGAGCAGCTTATAGTCGCCAATAGTAAAAAAGAAACGATAGTTGATTTCATGATATCTGTTTTTGGGTAGAGCCAATGTCTAAACGAAGCATTGGCTCTTTAATAAATAGGAACAACCTAATAGCCTGGATTCTGATCCAATTTAGGATTTTTGTTACGTTCTGTCTGAGGAACCGGAAATATTAATTTGTTTGCGGTAACATTATAGTTCATATTGGTGCCGTCACCTTTAACTTGGCTATTCATCAGCTGTACTGTATAAGCTGAACCAGCTCTTAAAAGATCGTTCCATCGTTGTCCTTCAAATGCCAGTTCGAAACGACGTTCTTTTAGAATGGCAGTTTTCACGTCAGCCTGCGTAGAAGGGGATACTGGTGTCAGACTTACTCTTGTTCTTATCTGGTTGATTAAAGGAACTGCTTCCGATGATCGGCTTAGACTGTTTAGCGCCTCTGCTTTTAGCAAGATGATGTCGGCTAGTCGTATCATGATTTCATTGTTAGGACTGTTCCATCCGTTTGGATTACGGTATTTGTAGACATACGGTATAGGGTTTTCGGAAGCCGTATAAGGAGAGGGGAGGTTGTTGGTATTTTCAAAAATGATAGATGAATGAAGGCGTATACTGTCCCCTTCTGCACGCATAGCTTTTACCAGATTCTGGGTAGGTGTATTGAACTTTATCCATGCTTCTCCTGTGATGGAAGTAGGCAGCATCATGTTTGGTCCATAAGATCCAAATGCGTCGGCCACATGCTGTATTTCAAATATGG